>CAZJFI010000053.1:0-10082 GCA_964545265.1 uncultured Phocaeicola sp. | reverse complement strand
AAACAAAACAATATGGATTTTAAGATTGAAAAAAAACCGTGGTACATCCGTTACCGTTATTACCTGATTGCAGGAGCTGCCTTCATGGTATTCTTAATCTATGTCATCTCCCTTTCATTAGGACCCAGGAAGCTGCGCATAGAGAGTGAAAACATCCAAATAGCCGAAGTAAAGAACGGCAAGTTTATGGAATACGTCGATGTAGAAGGACTGGTGCAACCCATCCTTACCATCAAAGTGAACACCCTCGAAAATGGAAGCGTGGAACGAATTGTCAACGAAGAGGGTGCCACCCTGAAAAAGGGAGATACCATTCTGATACTCTCCAACCCCGAACTGATGCGCGAGATAGAAGACCAGCGCGATGAATGGGAAAACCAACGCTACTCCTATAAAGAACGCGAAATAGAAATGGAGCAGAAGAGCCTGACCTTGAAACAACAAGCCCTTCAGGCACAATACGAAATGAGCCGTCTGCAAAAGAATTTCGGATTGGAAAAGGAAGAATACCAGATGGGCATCAAGAGCAAGGCACAACTCGAAGTGAGCGAAGACGAATACAATTATAACCTCCAAAAGACCGCCTTGCAGATGGAAAGCCTCCGACACGATTCGGCCATGACCGTTGTACGAAAGGAACTCCTACGCAATGAAATGGAGCGCGGACAAAAGAAATACCTGCGAAGCATGGACAGATTAGACGGGCTGGTGGTGCGTGCACCCATCGACGGGCAACTGAGTTATGTTAACGCCACCCCCGGGCAACAAGTAGGCTCCAATACCAACATTGCCGAAATCAAGGTGCTCGACCAGTTCAAGATTCATGCCCAGCTGAGCGAATACTACATCGACCGCATTACCACCGGCCTTCCCGCCACGGTAAACTATCAGGGCAAACGCTATCCGCTGAAGATTAACAAAGTGGTTCCCGAAGTGAAAGACCGCATGTTCGATATAGACTTGGTGTTTACCGGCGAAATGCCCGAGAATGTACGTGTGGGCAAGAGCTTCCGTGTACAAATTGAATTGGGACAACCTGAAGATGCCATCGTAGTACAACGGGGCAACTTCTACCAAGCCACCGGCGGACAATGGATTTACAAGGTAGTGGGCGACAAGGCCGTTCGCGTGCCACTTACCATCGGTCGTCAGAATCCACAACAATATGAAATTGCCGAGGGCTTGAATCCTGGCGATAAAGTCATCGTTACCGGATACGATACCTTTGGTGAGGCCGAAGAATTGATATTAAAATAATTTCCTTTTTGTCATCCTAAGCGAAGCGAAGGATCTGAAGACATCAAGTAAATGTACACAGATTCTTCCTCCCTACGGTCGTCAGAATGACAAATAGTTATAATAATCTGTGGTGAATTAAAATCCAAAAGAACATGAAAACATTGAAATACGCCGTACGATTCTTAGTCAGAAGCCGTTCGTACTCACTCATCAATCTGTTTGGCTTGGCATTCAGCTTGGCTTGTTGCATCATCCTGTTACGGTACATCCATCGCGAACTTACGGTAGACACCCATTGTGTGGACAGGGAACGGGTAGTGGTGCCCATCCGGGACATTCAGGTTACAACGAGCCTATCGAATACATCGTATTGCGACTCGACCTATATTCCGGACGACCAAATCGTAAACCGTACCGGACTCAACTTCTACTCCTACGAGCGTGTGACATACAACGAGCAAGACTACTACCTCGATTTCATAGCCGCCGATTCCAACTTCCTGCAAATGTTCCATTTTCCATTGGTAGCAGGAATCGCCGAGCTTTCCGCTCCCGATCATGCCCTCATTACACAGGAATGTGCTACCCGCCTCTTCGGTCAGCAGAATCCGGTAGGAAAAGTTTTGACTTACAATAAACAAGCCATCACCATCCGTGGGGTCATTACCCCACCGGTCTGCAAGACCACCTTCCATTTCGATATGCTCGTCTACAACATGAATAAAGGTCATAGCATCAGGGCAGAACTGCTCCAAGTACTACCGGGCGTAGATTTGGAAGCCGTGAACAAAGTTAGCGGTATATTCAGACAAATCGTGACACCGGACGGACATTTGTCTTCCTTGAAGCATAGCATCAAGTTCATCACCTTGGAAGACCTCTACTTCAGCAAGCTGAAAAACGTACATTCAGGAGAACAGAACTGTCTTGTTTTCGGAAGTTCAGACTACCTGAACATCCTGTTTATCGTAGCCATACTCATGCTCTTCGTAGGCATTCTGAACTTCGTGAACCTATATATGGTCTATATGATGAAGCGAAACAAGGAATACGGCATCAAGAAAGTGTTCGGCCTGCAGAAGTTACCATTGTTCGTGCAAATATGGACGGAAAACGTGATACTGGCTTTCTGGGCACTGATGTTTGCCTGGCTGATTATAGAAATCACGCAAGTACCCGTAGCACAACTCATGGATACGGAGATGCACTACACTTGGTTCGACCTCCAGTTATCCCTCTGCTTCTTGTTCGGCCTGCCCGTAGTCACTTCCATCTATCCGTACATCCGTTACCAGTACATGTCACCCATCACTTCGATGCGTGCCATCACTACCGGTCGCCAGTCGGTCATAACACGCATGGTGTTCCTGTCCATCCAATACATGGTAACCTTTGTGCTGATGGTCTTCTCGCTCTACCTGAACAACCATTTCCGTTTCTTGATTGACACCCCTCCGGGATTCCGTACCGAGAACGTGCTCGAAGCCACCGTCATTCAAGACCTGTATGACAACTATAAAGACTATGCAGCAAGCAAGAAGGCCATCTATCAGAAGTTGGACGAATGCCCGGACATCCTTGCCTGGACCAATTCCGACAATATCCTGCTGAGCAAACAGATCACCGATAAATTTTACAACGACAAGGACGAAGAGGCAGAACTACTGCAATTCAACGCCGACGAGTCTTTCTTCAAAGTATTCGACCTGAAATTGATAGAAGGAGAAATTCCGGAAAATATAAGTTTCGGAGATTCCAAAGTCATTCTGAACCAAGCAGCCATGAAGGCATTGGGTTACCGACATTTGGAAGAAGCGTATATTCGAAGCTCAGTCAGTCTAGGCGCGTCCATAGATGAAAACGGAAAAATCACCAAGTACGGAACTACTCTATTCCCGGCCAGTGGCATTGTAGAAGATTACTACTTTGGTCACATTACAGAGGGTGTAAAGCCCATGGCAATCCAAATCGGCGGAGGCAGTGGCACCAGTATAAAAGTTCTGATTCACATAGCCCAAGGCAAGGAAAAGGCTGTCATCAGCTACTTGAAGAATGCTATTCTGGAAGTGTATGGCAACGATACATTGGAATATAGTTGGATTTCCGACCAGGTAAAGGCCATTTACGACGAAGACCGCCGGGTAGCTACTATCTATACCATTTTTGCCCTGATAGGCATTGGTATTGCTTGTTTGGGCTTGTTCGGCATCTCGCTCTTCGACATCCGTCGCCGTTATCGCGAAATAGCCATCCGAAAGGCACACGGTGCAGGTATGAAGGACTTGTACCAATTGCTCTTCAAGAAGTACCTGCTGATATTGGGTATTTCGTTTGTGGTAGCCACTCCTATTGCCTACTACTCCATCCGGCAATACACGGCCGACTTTGTGGTAAAGGCACCTTTGGGCATTGGCATCTTCCTCATCGCCCTGCTGCTGGTGGCACTTATCTCCATGGGTACCCTCTGGTGGCAGATACGGAAGGCAGCAAACATCAATCCGTCCATTGTTATGAAACGAGAATAAAATCTCGCTCGTCAGAATGACAAATAGTTATAATAATCTGTGGTGAATTAAAATCCAAAAGAACATGAAAACATTGAAATACGCCGTACGATTCTTAGTCAGAAGCCGTTCGTACTCACTCATCAATCTGTTTGGCTTGGCATTCAGCTTGGCTTGTTGCATCATCCTGTTACGGTACATCCATCGCGAAACCTCGGTGGACATCCATTGTGTGAACCGCGAACGGGTAGTAGTGCCTTTAAGAGGGCTGAATCAAATTATGCCTTCCATATCGTGTACCCAATATAGCGACACCCTATTTATTCCTGACAATCAAATTGTCCGAAGAAGTAAATTGGACTATGGTACAAACGAATTAATAAAATATCAGGAGCAAAATTATCGGGTAAATGCGCTCTATGCAGATACATGCTTCCTGCAATTGTTTGACTATCCATTGGTGGAAGGAAGCAATGACTTGTCGGCTCCGAATCATGCCGTCATTACCCGTAATTATGCCCAACGTTTGTTCGGTAAGGAAAGTCCGATAGGAAAAGTTCTGGAATACGAAAAGGAAAGTATTACCATCAATGGGGTTATAGACAATCCCTCGTGCAAGACATTACTTAATTTTGATATCCTGATTTCCAGACAATCGCAAGAAAGGCCCATGATGGAATTTTTGGAAGTATTGCCAAGTGTAGATTTGGAAGCTGTCAACAAAGTAAGTAATGTATTGAGACGATTCAAAATAGGAGACAGATATACCTCTATATCCCATCGTTATGAATTTGTCACCTTGAAAGACTTGTACTTTAAAGAGGTGCGTATGATTGATCATATGGAAAGATACTATACCTTCGGCAGTTCGGATTATCTGAACATCCTGTTCATTGTGGCCGTGCTGCTCCTGTTTGTAGGAATAATGAACTTCATCAATCTCTACATGGTGTATATGATGAAGCGCCAGAAGGAATACGGCATCAAGAAAGTATACGGTTTGCAAAAGTGGCCGTTGTTTGTACAAATATGGTCAGAAAATGTATTGTTGGCCTTCTGGGCATTGATGGTGGCATGGCTCATTATCGAAATCACCCAAATACCGATAGCCCGCCTATTGGGAACAGAAATGGCCTATAGCCCGTTCGACCTCCAGCTCTCGCTCGGCTTCCTGTTGGTTTTGCCGTTGATAACCTCTATCTATCCATACATCCGCTACCAGTACATGTCGCCCATTACTTCCATGCGCTCCATTGTAACCAACCGCCAGTCGGTAGTTACCCGCATGTTGTTCTTAGGGGTGCAATACACCGTAACCTTTGTACTCATGGTGTTCTCGCTCTATCTGAACAAGCACTTCCGGTTTATGCTGAACACCTCTCCCGGATTCCGTACCGAAAGGATACTTGAAGCCAACATCACAGATAATGTTGCAAACCTCAATGATTTGGAAACATCTTTCGAAAGAATAACAAGAGCTGCAGAAAAAATAAATGCTTGTCCGGACATAGAATATTGGACACAGAGCGGAAATATACTCAAGAATTTAAGTGTTCCAAGAAAGTATTACAATGAAAAGGACGAGCCATTTGAAATCAACACAATAGTGGATTTTTCTTCAGACTTTATGAAAATGTACGATTTGAAGGTAATAGCAGGAGAACTCCCCGATTCGGCCAATCATTATCAACCCCATTTTGTGATAAACCGGGCTGCCCTGAAACTGATGGGAGGTAAACATTTGGATGAAACATTCATCCGGTCGGAAAGCGGAACGATGATGGAGGTATTAGCAGATGGAAGCCAAATTGAACACGGTAAATCGCTCCAACCTGTCACTGCGGTAATTGAAGATTTCTATCAGGGACATATTACTGAAGGAGTCAAACCGATGGTAGGTATCTATGAAACATCAAAAGGAATCTCTACCGGCAAGTTCTATTTACAGGTTCGCGAAGGAAAAGAACAGGCGGTCATTCACTATTTGCGCCAAGTGGCGAAAGAAGTGAATGGCACCGAAGAATTTGAATACAAGTGGATGGACGAATATGTACGCGAAATCTACGATGAAGACCGCCGTGTAGCCACCATCTACTCCGTCTTTGCCTTGATAGCCATTGGCGTTTCATGCTTGGGCTTGTTCGGCATCTCACTCTTCGACATCCGCCAGCGTTACCGCGAAATAGGTATCCGCAAGGTGAACGGTGCCGGCATGAAGGACTTGTACAAGCTGCTTTTCCGCAAATATGTCCTGATATTGGGTGTGTCCTTTATCATCGCCATCCCTTTGGCGTGGTATGCCATCTACACCTATACGGCCGACTTTGTGGTGAAGGCTCCGGTGGGCATCGGCATCTTTGTCATAGCCTTATTGCTGGTGGCCCTCATTTCGATGGGTACACTTTGGTGGCAGATACGCAAGGCGGCCAATATCAACCCGTCGTTAGTCATGAAACGAGAATAATTTCTCACCCAAATGTCACCCAGAGGAACAACTCCTCTCGTGTCACACTGAGGAACAACTCTTCTCGTGTCATCCTGAGCGAAGCGAAGGATCTGGAGACATCAAGTAAATGTACACAGATTCTTCCTCCCTACGGTCGTCAGAATGACAAAAAGGAGAATCAGAAGATCAAATTATTAAATAAAATATTACTAACATTATAAAATTAACCATTATGATTAAGACAGAAAACTTACAGAAAATCTTCAAGACAGAAGAAGTGGAAACATGGGCATTGCACGATGTAACCCTCGACATTAAGGAAGGCGAATTTGTAGCCATTATGGGACCTTCGGGTTGTGGCAAGTCTACCTTGCTGAACATCCTCGGCCTGCTCGACAATCCTACCAGCGGAAACTACCAGCTGAACGGAGTGGAAGTATCGAAGATGACCGAATCACAACGCACCGACTTGCGTAAGGGTGTGATTGGTTTCGTATTCCAGAGCTTCAACCTCATCGACGAACTGAATGTATACGAAAACATCGAACTTCCTTTGCTTTACATGGGTGTACCTTCGGCTGAACGCAAGCGCCGTGTAGAAGAAGTGATGGACCGCATGGCCATTGCCCACCGTTCGGGTCACTTCCCACAACAACTCTCGGGTGGTCAGCAACAACGTGTAGCCATTGCCCGTGCCGTGGTAGCCAATCCCAAGATTATCCTTGCCGACGAACCTACCGGTAACCTCGACTCCAAGAACGGTCGTGAAGTGATGGACCTCCTTACCCAATTGAACAAGGAAGGAACTACTGTAGTAATGGTAACTCACTCGCAGCACGATGCCGGCTATGCCAGCCGTACCATCAACCTGTTCGACGGTAGCGTGGTTAGTGAAGTGCAAATGTAATTGTAGCATTCTGAATCCGCATCTGTCATCCTTTCACCCATCTGTCATCCTGAGCGTTAGCGAAGGATCTGAAGACATAAACGTGGATGTAAACAGATCCTTCACTCCGTTCAGGATGACACGAGAAGGGAATTCTCGTACAAAATAATGGAGAATGTTGCCCCTAAATTTGGTCAGAATCAAAAAAGGTTGAAAAAGTAGTTTCACATCCTTCACCGGCTCGTAATCCTTTGTAGATCAATCGGTTTCGGTGAAGGATAGCCCGAAATTCATCTTTCACATCCTTCACAAGATAGTAAGCGTCTCCACGATTACGTGTGTGAAGGATGTGAAAGAGGAAAAACAGATAGAAGCTTCACAGAAACGAGCTGAGGGTTAGCAAGTTACAAGCCCGTGAAGGATGTGAAACTACTTTTCGAACTTAAATAAAAAAAAACGATGAGTACCGCCTCATAACACACCGTGCTACAAGGAAGAAAACGCCGTGTTACTACCAAGAACTCGATGTTTTATAGACAAAAAGGAAGAAACAAAAAGAATCTATTATGAAAATACTGAAACATGCTTTACGCATTATCTTGCAAATGAAAGCTTACAGCATCATCTGCATTGTGAGTTTGATTATCAGTTTGGCGGGAACCATTACATTGGTGCGCTACATCCATCAGGAACTTACCGTAGATAGTTATCTGGAGGATTTGGATAGGATTCATCTGCTTACTTCATCCCAACCGGGAAGCAGCAACTTCCGTCTGGACATTAACCGCAATTGGAACAATGACAAGGCGTTTATCGACCCACTCAGTCATCCCGCAGTAGAAACATCCACGATTGTTTATACAGTGGGTGGTAGTGAATTGAAGTACAACCACCATCATTATGCCATCCGCTCCATTGCAGTCGACTCGATTTTCCATCGATTGATGCCACGCGAAGCCGTCATAGGAAGTGTTACGGATATTCCACCCACAGGCATTGTAATCAGTAAAGACCTGTCCGACCGCCTTTTTGGACAAGAACAAGACCCCATTGGGAAAGCCCTGAATTACGGTGGAAAGCAAGTAACTGTAACGGGGGTAATGAAACCATTGCCCGGGAAGGCATCGTTTGAATACGATGTAATGTTATCCAAAGAATTACACACTGAATGGATGGGTACAGGAGCCAGCGCTTTCTGTATGGCACTTCTCTATCGTGCCGAAGATGCAAAGGTTGTCAATGAGTGGCAGAAACCCCAAACGTTATCCTGGTATAGCGGAAAAGAAATAATTTATCAACTTATGCCACTGAAGGATAATTATTTCTCTCTTTTACTACCAAGCTACAATAGCGAAAGCTTCTTTATCAAAGGCGATAAGAACGGCATTCGTATTCTCTCTTTTGTGGCCCTCTTGTTGTTTATAGTAGGTCTGTTCAATTATTGGAACCTCTATGCCGTCATTATGCAGAAACGCGGATTGGAGTTCGGTGTGCGGAAAGTGTTCGGTGCCGGTCGTTGGGCGCTCTTCAAACAACTCTACATGGAAAACTTCCTGCTGGCCTTGGTATCCGCCCTGTTCATTGGCATGGCTATCGAGATAACCGACAAGATACTTGTACATAGCCTTGGTATCCCCATTTGGAACAATGTGGCTTTCAATACGGTTTTGGGAGTGGGCTTGTTGTTCGGCTTCCCGTTGCTCACCACGCTTTATCCTTATTTCCGATACTTGTACAAGCGTCCTGTTTCATCCATGAAAGCATTGAGATTAGGCAACAAAGGGGTACTAACACGCAGCATCTTCCTGCTGGCCCAATATGTCATCAGTTTCTGCCTCATCATTGTATCGGTGTATTTCGCCAAGCAGTTGGACGATATGTTGAATGCCGATTTGGGATTCCGTAGCAAAAACATTTTGCGATGCATCCTGATTCCAGCAGACAATACTGATGTTGTGATACACAACATGGAAGAATGGGAAAAACAAAAAGCCAAGGAAAAGGCCGATGTAGCCAAGATTAATCATGAGTTGAACAGCAATCCGTCCATCCTTGAATGGACACTGTCTGACGAAGGATGGAAAGGTGGTTTTCCTATGACTGAACCTTTCATGAAAAAGGCTGATACAGACGATGAGTTTATTTCAGGGACATTAACCAATTTGACGGCTTCGGATTTCAAATTGTATAATTTAGAATTGATAGAGGGCAGAACATGGAACGATTCTATCGACCGTTTTGAAAACTATAACCTCATTATTAATGAATCGGCCAAAGAAGCGTTGGGCATAACCGATATCCGCATCGACCAGATACAAACCAAAGACCGTTTATGGTGGTCGGCGGACGCGGATTGTAGCGGAAATCCTCCGTTCAACATTGTAGGTGTGCTGAAAGATTATCGTACCGACCATTTATCCAAAGGGGTAGTGCCTACCATTTACATGTATAGTGAACAAGGAACCGAATATATTAATCCCGGTACCCCCTTCATCATCCATTACGCTGCAGGCAAACAACAGGAGGTCATCAACTTCCTTTCCAACTTGCGTAACGAAATATCGGGCGAAGGCGACTTGGAATATTCATTCCTGGAAGACGAAATAGCCAAGCGTTACGAAAACGACCGTCGCATAGTGAACATCTACTTGATTTTTGCAGGATTGGCCATTGCCGTTTCTTGTTTGGGATTGTTCGGCCTCTCGCTTTTCGAAATCCGTTTGCGTTATCGCGAAATAGCTTTGCGCAAAGTGCATGGAGCCAAGATGAGTGACATTGTTCGCTTGGTAAGCAAACGCTATTTGTGGCTATTGGTGGCTTCGGCCTTCATTTCCATTCCGCTTTCCATTTGGTTTATCCATCGCTATATGGAAGACTATGCCTACCGCACTTCGCTCTCCATCTGGATATTCCTATTGGCCGGTGTCGTGGTAGCTGCCATCTCGGCAGGCGTGCTTTTTTGGCAAGTACATAAAGCAGCCAATGTCAATCCGGCGGATGTGATGAA
>CAZJFI010000052.1:0-10153 GCA_964545265.1 uncultured Phocaeicola sp. | reverse complement strand
TCTCTCAACACTCGCACCTGAAACGAGCGCGTCTACCATTCCGCCACCTGGGCTTCTGTAGTCAGTAACTCACTTGTTACTCGCGCAAGATTCCTCTTTTTATGAGCGGAAAACGAGGCTCGAACTCGCGACCCCAACCTTGGCAAGGTTGTGCTCTACCAACTGAGCTATTTCCGCAATTTTATGCTTTCAAGATACAACGTTAAAGGTTATTTCCCGATTGCGGATGCAAAGGTAGTGCTTTTTCGTAAACCTCCAAAACTTTTGCCAACTTTTTTGCATCAGTTTCGTTATTTTATCCGATTACTTTGAATCGGGCAAACTTAAGCAAGAGTTGTTTTTCACCTGCATTGCGGAACTTTACGACAGCCTTACAATTGTCTCCTACCCCATCAACTTTCATCACTTCACCTAAGCCAAAACGCTCATGCTCAATGATATTACCTACCTGCAAAGCGTTTGAAACGCCTCCTGACAACGGACGAGGAGAAGCTGCCGACACCCGTGTAAATTTGGGAGGAGAAACAGGACGTACAGGTTCAACATGCGGCCGATCTGACTTGACTTCGGGACGAGTAGAAAAAGAAGTGAAACGAGGTGAAGACTGGAAACGGGGTGTATTATCGATAGACCGACAAACCGTCTGCTCTTCTTGTGGTACACTTAAATAACGAACATCAATATCCTTCAAGAAACGACTGGGACTACTGAATTCCATCTTTCCATACTTAAAACGACTTTTGGCAAACGACAAGAAACAATGGTCCTCGGCACGAGTGATGGCCACATAGAACAAACGGCGTTCTTCCTCTAACTCCCGATACGAGTTCATGGACAACTGACTGGGAAATAGATTTTCTTCCAATCCTACCACAAACACATTCTTGAATTCCAATCCCTTGGCCGAATGGATAGTCATCAGCGTAATCTTTTCTGTATCGCCTTTCTTATCTGTATCCTGATCGGTAAGCAAAGAAATCTCCGACAAGTAATCGGTAAGCATCACGTGTTCATTGCCTTCTTCGCGACGGGTAGCACAAAAATCGTGCATACCATTCACCAATTCTTCGATATTCTCTTGACGACTCAGATTTTCGGGTGTTCGGTCCTGATAGATTTCATTCATGATACCCGATTGACGTACAATGGAACTTCCCACTTCGTAAGCATCTTTCTCTTGGGCTATACCGATAAAGCCTTCAATCAGTTCTCTAAACCCTTGTAACTTGGTATGCGTACCTTTGTTAATTTTCAAACCATATTCCAAAGGTGCTTCCAATACTTTCCATAAACTGACATTATGTTCGATGGCAGCCTCTAAAATCTTGTTAAGTGTAGTATCACCTATTCCACGAGCAGGATAATTCAATACTCGTTTAAAGGCTTCTTCATCATTGGGATTTACCGCCAAACGGAAATAAGAAATAACATCCTTCACTTCCTTACGTTGGTAGAATGACAATCCACCATATATTTTATAAGGTAGAGTACGCTTACGCAAGGCCTCTTCAAAGATACGACTCTGTGCATTGGTTCGATACAATATAGCGAAATCACTATAGGCATATCCCTCACGGTAATGCAACTGATTGATTTTATTGGCTACAATATCTCCTTCTTCCACATCGCTGTAAGCATTGAACACACCAATTGGGTCTCCCTTGGCCTTTTGAGAGAAGACCTCTTTGTGTATTTGTTCACTATTCTTAGCAATCAAACTATTGGCTGCACACACAATGGTTTGCGTGGAGCGGTAGTTCTGCTCAAGTTTAAAAAGTTTGGCACCCCGATAGATTTGAGTAAACTTCAAAATATTGTCAATGTTAGCTCCACGGAAAGAATAGATACTTTGGGCATCATCGCCTACCACACATACACGTTGGCGCTCTTGAGTAAGCTGAAGTACGATACTATGTTGGGCAAAGTTGGTGTCTTGGTACTCGTCTACCAACACATAATGAAACTGGGAGACGTATTTGTCGCGGACAACCGGATAATCTTTAAATAATAGATAGGTATAAACCAGTAAGTCGTCGAAATCCATTGCATCGCTCTGTCGGCAACGTTCCCAATACCGACGATAGATATCGCGAGTAGCAGGAACCTTGGCATCCATATCACTCCGATAGATATTCCCATCGGTTGCATAAGCATCGGGCAAAATCAATCGGTTCTTGGCATTACTGATGCGCGACTGAATCATACCTGGCTTATACACCTTGTCGTCCAGTTGCATTTCTTTGACAATACTCTTGATCAAGCTTTTGGAATCCGACGAGTCATAGATGGTAAAATTGGGAGTAAAGCCAATAGTTTGAGATTCTATGCGTAAAATACGTGAGAAGATGGAATGGAAAGTACCCATCCATAAATAACGGGCACGGTCGCCCACCTGTCGGGCTATACGTTCCTTCATCTCACGTGCCGCCTTGTTGGTAAAAGTGATTGCAAGTATGTTCCATGGATTATATCCTAACTCCAACAAATGTGCAATCTTATAAGTAAGTACACGTGTCTTTCCTGAACCTGCTCCGGCTATCACCAGCGAAGGCCCGTCATTATAAATCACAGCTGCACGCTGTCCATCGTTCAATTCTTCCAAATAATGCTTATCCATTGTCTTCCGTTTTCGGAGCACAAAGATAGGGAAAGTTTATATTTATCTGAACTTTTCACGATATAATAATGTTATAGCTTCAAATCAATTTCTTCATCGTATATATAGTTGTTACATGTAGGTGCGGATATGTAGCGATACACAAACCGCACCTTTCACCATCTATAAATAAGATTATATACGATTCGTAATAAAAAGTAAATGAATTTACTTTGTTCTTCGCTCACCTTTCGCTATCTTTGCCATTGTGTATTTAGTTGAAAGAGTATGAAACTAATTCTGATAACCCCTCCCAATTACTTCGTGGAGGAAGACAAAATTATAACCGCCCTTTTTGAAGAAGGACTGGATATATTACATTTGCGTAAACCGGACACTACACCTATCTATGCAGAACGATTGTTGACACTGATTCCAGAACAATATCACAAACGGATTGTTGTTCACGATCATTTCTATCTGAAAGACGAATATCGGTTGAGAGGTATTCATTTGAATAATCGAAATCCAGATATACCCCACAATTACAAAGGACACATAAGTTGTTCGTGTCACTCTTTAGAAGAAGTGAAAGAACGTAAACGAGCATTCGATTATGTATTCTTAAGTCCAGTTTTTGATAGTATCTCCAAGTTGAATTATAATGCAATCTATACAGACAAAGAATTGAAACAAGCCCATAAAGCTGGTATTATTGACAAGAAAGTCATTGCTTTAGGGGGTATAGATACAGATAATATTGCAGAAGTAAAGAGTATTGGTTTTGGAGGAGCAGCTATTTTAGGCGCATTATGGAATAAGTTTGATTTATGCAATACCAACGACTATAAAGATTTGATAGAGCATTTCAAGAAACTGAAAAAGCTGGCCGATTAATTTTGTATTCTAATTATAATACGTACATTTGCAAAGGAAATTAAAATAATAGATTTTATCTAACCCAATAAAAATGAGCAGTACATCTCCTTTTAAAGTATTCTCGGGAACAAACTCGAGATACCTTGCAGAAAAAATCTGTAAGAGCCTTGGTTGTGATTTAGGAAATATGAACATCACACATTTTGCAGATGGTGAGTTTGCCGTTTCCTTCGAAGAGTCTATCCGTGGCTCTCATGTTTTTCTGGTTCAATCTACTTTCCCAAATTCCGATAATTTAATGGAATTGTTACTGATGATTGATGCAGCCAAACGCGCATCAGCCAAAAGTATCATCGCTGTTGTTCCCTACTTTGGATGGGCCCGTCAAGACAGAAAAGACAAACCACGTGTATCTATCGGTGCCAAATTAGTGGCCGATTTGATGAGCGTAGCCGGTATAGATCGTTTGATTACCATGGATCTTCATGCCGACCAGATTCAAGGCTTCTTCGACATTCCTGTTGACCACCTTTATGCTTCGGGTATTTTTGCTCCGTACATTCAATCATTGAATTTGGAAAACTTGGTTATTGCTACTCCAGACGTAGGTGGTTCCAAACGTGCAAGTACCTATTCCAAATACTTGGATGTGCCTTTGGTACTTTGCAACAAGACCCGTGAAAGAGCCAATGTAGTGGCTTCTATCCAAATTATAGGTGATGTAAAGGACAAAGACGTTATCATTATTGACGACATGGTTGATACTGCAGGTACCATAACTAAAGCAGCAGATGTAATGAAAGAAGCCGGCGCCCGTTCCGTACGCGCCATTGCTTCGCATTGTGTTATGTCCGATCCTGCATCAGAACGTGTACAAAATTCACATTTGGAAGAAATTGTATTTACCGATAGTATTCCATACTCCAACCGTTGCGCTAAGGTTAAGCAACTGAGCATAGCCGATATGTTTGCCGAAGCCATTATCCGCGTAATGAATAATCAATCTATTTCAGACCAATACATTATTTAATAATGATACAAATAAAAAAGTGGATGTGTATTTCTACACATCCACTTTTTTATTTCATTTCTTTATGCGTCTTTTCTTTTTATAGTGAGTACGTTGATGCATACGACGATATTTGTTCACCTTGCTCACCACGAACCATACGAACAAGGCACCAAATACCGCAAAGATAATCAATACAATACCTGTATTCAAATTATCCCCCTTTACACGGCTCCACATTTCGAGCACTTTCTCCAAATCTTCTTTCTTGCTGAAATCCCGAATAACAGCACAACGCTCTATCACTTTCTTATCAGGATATTGTACGGGGTCAACCTGAACACTATCCGCCTCCGGACCAAAGAAATAGCTCAAATCCGAGTAGTTCTCCAATGTAGTATCAATCTTTGTTTCCAATATTTCCGGTGTAGCTACAGCACTTACATAACCAATGGCATCCATATTACGTAAAGCAATATCCGGACGACACATATAGTTAATAAAATAACTGGCAGCCTTCACATTACGGGCATACTTGGGAATTACCCATCCATCAAACCATACATTACTACCTTCTATAGGAACAACATAATCAAGTGAAACATCCACATCAGCAGCTTCTTCAATAGCCCACACAGCATCGCCACTCCATGTAAAGTTTAACCAGACCTTTCCTTTGGTCATCATTTCTTTACCAAAGTCAGCTTCCCAACCTGCAATATTAGGTTTCATCTTTTTCAAGTATTCTTCTGCTGTTGCAATAGCCTCTACGGAGTTGTCGTTCATCAACTGTTCTACGGTCACTTCTCCTTTAGCCAAACGTTCGGCATTGGCATAAATAATGGCTAATCCATAACAGTCACGATACGAATCCTTCATCAATATCTTATTATTGAATTTAGGATTCCAAAGACTTTCGCAAGTCAAGGCCTCTTCTTCGGTAACCAAGTCTGTATTATAAAGTACACCTGCTGTACCCCACATATAAGCTACCGCATAATCGGTCACCTTACGTTCATCAAAACTCATTTTATTCAATTCATCTTGAATATAAGGGGCCAATAAATGTATATAATCAGGGGTATCGCCAAAGTTACGATCAATCGGTTGTAGAATATTCTTCTTCATCATTCGCTCGATGATGTATTCAGAAGGACACACCACATCAAAATCTTCATGCCCGCGTTCAATCTTTGTGAGCATGATTTCGTTGATATCGAACACCTGATAAATGATTTCGATATCCTCTCCTGTCTGCTCCTTGTACCACTCGGGGAACTCAGCCAATACATCTTCATCGATATAGTCGGCCCAGTTATAGATTTTCAAGATATGACTACGCTCTTCCTGCGAACGCTGACAAGACCCCAACACAAAGAGTGCTGCCAACAAGAATATATACTTCATTCCTTTCATTTGTTTATTCCTTTTTTTGCTTTTCAGCACGTCTGTTAATGACAATCAACAACACTAACACAGTTACAAAGATAATGGTTGACAATGGACGAAGTTCGGGAGTCAACCCACCCTTGCGGGCATCAGCATAAATATAGGTAGAAAGTGTTTCAAGCCCTTCATTACCAATAGTGAAGATAGTCACCGCAAAATCATCGATTGAAAGAGTAAAGGCCAAAATAAATCCACTAATCATACCTGGAAGAATTTCTGGTAAAATAACCTTGCGAAGTGCTTGGAAAGGTGTAGCACCCAAATCAAGGGCAGCTTCGTAAATGTTAGGATTCATTTTCTTCAATCGAGGCATTACACTCAATACCACATAAGGAGTACAGAAAGCAATATGAGCCAATACTACAGTGGTAAATCCTTGTGAAACTCCAAAACTTACAAACAACAAGAACAATGACACCCCTGTAATAATGTCAGGGTTCATAATAGGAATGTTATTGGTAAAGTTCATTACCGCACGACCTCTACTTTTCATATTGAAAATACCAATGGCAGCTATACTACCCAATGCAGTAGAAACAGTAGCAGCAATCAAAGCAATGACAAATGTATTGATAATAGCACTCATCAATGAATGATGCATCCCTCCAGAGAACAGAGAACTATATAACTTGAACGAGAATCCCGTCCAATTACCCAATACTTTGGCCTCTGTAAATGAGAAAATCATAATAATCAGGATGGGCGAATAAAGCAACGCCAACAAAAACCACAAATAACCCTTGGCCAAAATCTTATTCATCATATCACACCTCCACTTTCATTTTGGGCATTATCCTCTTCATTAGTAAAGAGTGACATAATACCAATTAACAACAACATGATGAGTGACAAAGCAGCCCCATAGTTCCACATACCGTTATAAATATTCTCTTGTACGGTTGTACCAAACAGTTTAATATTGTTCATTGTAAGCAATTCAGCAATGGCGAAAGTCGATACTGTAGGCATAAACACCATTACAATACCACTAACTATACCCGGCATGGATAAAGGAAGAATTACTTTACTGAATACTTTCAAGGGGTTGGCACCCAAGTCCTGGGCTGCTTCTATCAAACTGGAATCCATCTTCTGCAACGTGTTGTAGATAGGATAGATCATGAAGGGCAGAAAGTTATACACCATCCCAAACACCAAAGCCCCCTCGCCCAACGGTAGTTGGAGGAAGTCAAACAAAGCCACCGTAGCCAACGTACGAATCAGGATGTTCACCCACATGGGCAGAATAAAGAGCACCACCATGGTCTTGGAGGTATTGAACTGCTTCTGACTCAAAATATAGGCAGCCGGATAGCCTAACAACAAACATACTACAGTGGTAATCACCGCTATACCGATGGAGTAGATAAAGGTATTCATGGCCTCGGGGTGCATCATGAACTTGCTGAAGTTACCTAACGTAAAGGCGCCTTCCTCATCGGTAAAGGCATAGAAGAAAATAAGCAGCAATGGCACTACAACAAATACCAACAGAAACAAGGCGTATGGAATCGACCAGTTTCTGCGCCGCATAAAGAAACGTGACAATTTATTCAGCATCTTTCTCACAACTTATTTAAACGGATATGTTCTGGTGCTATGGTAATACCTACACGGTCGCCATCATCCCATACATCATTTGTATCTACAAACACATCTTCGTCCCAATCAGAACGCACAGTCAAATGGTAATGGTTACCTTTATATAATATAAAGTTCACATCACCTGTAAGCATTCCGTCTTCTTCGTTATCTTGAAGTATCACCTTGTCAAAGTCTACTTCCACTTGTACATTAGCTCCAGGTTCTATATCTGTCATTGGCAGACATTCAAATTCACATCCTAAGAATTCCACATGTTTTTCGTCCACCATACGACCTTCAAACGTATTGCAAGTGCGCTCCTTCTTCATTACATGAATATCGAATGGCTTGACTAACAACCCTACTTCACGTCCGGCTTCAAAGCAATGATAATCCTGAACCATCAATTCATATCCTTCCTTTGTCTGAACCAGCATTTCGTAATGCACTCCTTTGAAAATACAACTGGTAACAGTACCAGTCAATTGGGCTGCATCCGACGGGTCGAATATATAAATGTCTTCCGGACGGATGACAATATCCACAGGAGAGTTATCACCGAATCCTTCATCCACACATTCAAATTCATGACCAGCAAAATGTACCAACTTATCCTTAATCATAACAGCATTCAGGATATTGCTTTCACCAATAAAATCTGCCACAAATGAATTGATGGGCTCATTATAAATATCCATCGGAGTTCCAATCTGTTGAATCTTTCCCTCGCTCATCACCACAATGGTATCACTTAACGTCAAAGCCTCTTCCTGGTCATGAGTTACATAAACAAAGGTCACGCCCAATGATCTATGAAGTTCCTTCAATTCCATCTGCATATCCTTACGCATCTTCAAATCGAGTGCTGCCAACGGTTCATCCAATAACAAAACTTCAGGATTGTTCACAATAGCACGTGCAATGGCTACACGTTGTTGTTGTCCACCAGAGAGTGAATCCACATCTCTATATTCATAATCGGTCATCCCCACCATCTTTAGTGCACCTTTCACCTTCTTTTCAATAATAGGAGCCGGTAACTTCTTCAATTTCAAGCCAAAGGCTATATTATCATACACGTTCAGATGCGGGAATAGAGCATACTTTTGAAATACAGTATTCACAGGACGTTGATGTGGGGGCATTTGTGTGATTTCTTGACCGGCAATACGGATTTCTCCTTCCGATGCTGTCTGGAAACCTGCGATTAAACGCAATAGTGTTGTTTTTCCACATCCCGAAGGTCCCAGGATGGTTACAAACTCACCCTTCTTTACTTTCAGATTGATATTATCCAAAGCTACCTTTTCACCAAAGTATTTGGATACATTCTGAACTTCAATGATATAATTTGTCTCTTGCATATTCATTGTATTAATGGCGGCAAAGATAAAAAAATTATTAGATTTATACGCATTTTCAATTAATATAGTTAATATTTCGCATAAATTATCAAATTAACCCTTATCTTTGCACCCAAACTATTAAATTTTAAATGATGAAAAAATTAGCTTATCTTTTGATGGCAGGAGGAATTATCCTTACAGCCTGTAACAATGAACCTGCTTTTAAAATTGCAGGAACAGTAGAAGGCATAGCCGACGGTGAAACCATTTATCTTCAAGAAGTACAAGGTAGAGATTTGATTAAGTTGGATTCTGCTGTAGTAAAAAACGGTACATTCACTTTTAACGGGAAACAAGACAGTGCAGTAAACAGATACATTACCTATATGACTGACGATGCTCGTTTAATGACAGACCTTTTCTTAGAAAACGGGAATATCAATGTAGTATTAGCTGAAGAAAGTCGTGCAACAGGTACACCCAACAATGACATTTACCAAGCATTCAAGGACAATTTCATGGCCATGAACAAAGAAATGAGTGAGATGTACCAAAAAGCACGCACAGACAGTACTCTGACTGAAGCACAACGTGAAGAAATTATGGCACAAATTGAAGCCAAAGACGCTGAAGCGATGGATATGGTATATAACACTATAGCCACCAACATCGCAACTGCTGTGGGTATTCACTTGCTTCCCAGTTATGCTGCCGCATTCGACCTTGACAAACAAGCAGCTTTAGCAGAACAAATCCCTGCACAATACCAAAACAACGAACGCATTGCACGTTTCATCAATAGCGTAGAAGTAGCCAAGAAAACCGCTGTCGGACAGAAATATATCGATTTCGCAATGAACAATCCTGAAGGTAAAGAAGTTAAGCTGTCTGATTTCATCGGTAAGAATAAATATACATTAGTAGATTTTTGGGCAAGTTGGTGCGGTCCTTGTAAAGCTGAAATGCCAAATGTAGTTGCGGCCTATAAGGAATTCAACAAGAAAGGATTTGGTATTGTAGGCGTATCACTCGACAACGACGAAGCCAAATGGAAAGAAGCTATTAAGACTTGGGGAATGACCTGGCCTATGATGTCTGATCTTAAAGGCTGGCAATGCGAAGGTGCTGCACTCTATGGTGTTCGCTCTATTCCTTCAACAGTACTGATTGATCAAGAAGGAACTATCATTGCTCGCAATTTGCGTGGCGAAGCCATCAAGGAAAAACTTAATGTATTATTAAAGTAAGTTTAACCTCCTCATATAAATAAAAAAATAAATGCATGATGCA
>CAZJFI010000051.1:0-10200 GCA_964545265.1 uncultured Phocaeicola sp. | reverse complement strand
ACCTTGAAGTTAACTGTACCATCTACCAAAGCGAAAAGAGTGTGGTCTTTACCCATACCGATGTTGTTACCCGGGTGGAATTCAGTACCTCTCTGACGAACGATGATGTTACCAGCCTTACAAACCTGACCACCGTAAATCTTAACGCCTAATCTCTTACTTGCTGATTCGCGGCCGTTCTTAGAACTACCTACCCCTTTTTTATGTGCCATGTCTTTCTTACTTTTTTAATGATTAAGCAATAACTTGTTTAATAGTCAATTCAGTAAACTGCTGACGGTGACCGTTCAGTTTTCTGTAACCTTTTCTTCTCTTCTTGTGGAAAACAAGAACCTTGTCACCCTTTACAAGCGGAGAAACTACTTCACAAACGACCTTAGCACCTTCTACAGTAGGAGCACCTACAGTTACAGTACCATTGTTGTCTACCAACAATACCTTTTCAAATTCAACAGTTGCGCCGTTTTCAGCATTCTGAATGTGGTGAACAAACAGCTTCTTGCCTTCTTCAGCCTTGAACTGCTGACCGTTAATTTCTACAATTACGTACATTATTTAAAATTATTAAACGGTTTTTTCCGCAAGGTGAATCTCTTCGTGAGATTACTTGACTACCTCTACGGACTCAAATCGGGCGCAAAATTACTTGTTTTATTTGGATTTTCAAAATGTTTTTGTCCCTTTTTTACTCAGTTACATTGAAATATTCTTCCAATTCTTGCTTTGCTGAATAATCGCTATTGTCAATGTCACGGATAATATGCCCGTGTTCCATCAATGCGATACGAGGACAAACATCAACAGTATGTTCCAAATTATGACTGGATACAATAATTATGGCTCCTGTTTCTTGATTGTATTCTTTCAGCAAGTGTTTGATGACCGATTGTGAACTGGGATCAAGGAAGTTGAAAGGTTCGTCGAGTATCAATACTTGTGGTTGGTGAAGCATGGCTGAGATAATACCTATTTTTTGCTTGTTACCTGCTGAATAGTCACGTATCAATTTTTTATGACCAATCACTTCACCATTCATAAAACGATCGAATTTGGCTACCCGTTCGTTAACTTCATCTTTCTTCATACCATACATTTTACCCACAAATTCAAAATATTCCTCGGGTGTAAGGTAATCTATCAAGAAACCATCGTCTATAAAGGCGCCGGTATGAGCTTTCCAGTCTTCATTCTTGGCCACATTAGTTTCTCCGATATGAACTGAACCATTGTCGGCTTTCAATAAGTCGAGCATCAAACGGAAAAGAGTGGTTTTCCCTGCTCCGTTATTTCCTACCAAACCAAGCATATCTCCATTTTGAATGGTATATTGGTCAATGTCTACGGCTACCTTTTCGCCAAAACATTTTTTGAGTTGTTCTATTTTAATTTCCATAATAATATTACTTATCTTGATGAACGGAATGCCTCCATGTTTTCATAGCGGCGTTTCATGAATCGGTTATAGATATTCTTTATCCATAAGTTATGCATAGCAATGAATGCCAATCCGATAACCGTAAGTAGGGTATAGGCTATTGTTTCAGAAAACAGAGCAGTGAGCAATGAGTCCAATATCAACGGAATACCCATGGCAAGCCCTATAATAATCATCTGGGCCGTGGTACTGGTCTTGTTACTCTTCATAATCGTACTGTTAAGAGGAAGGGTACGGGTATTGTATACAGCCAATTGTAACAACAGGAAGAATACTACACCTACCGTAAATATCAGATAAGCAAATGCCATGAGGAGGGTTATCTTTCCTTTATATACAGGAAATAACATGAAGAACAGTGGAACCACAATAATAAGAGTTGTCAAGTAATACTTGGCACGAAGCAAATTATAAATAGATTCTTTACGACTCATTAATCCATCTATGTAGTTCCCTTCGAAAGTCATAACTTGTCCCAAAGTCATAATAGGTAACAAGAGATAGTTGTAGGCGCAGATAAAGGTAATCATACCTGTTCCATCATATACGTCAGTAAAGGCCACCACCATGGAAAAAGCAATCATGATAATAAATGCCATACGGAATTGTGCCTTGACTGTCTTGTTTCTTGCAATGAGTTTCAATTCCAAACGGATGTATTCACCCACATCACCATACTTATCCAAGAACTTGTATTCTGATACATGTTTCATCTTGGTATCCTTTACCTTTGAAATCTCATCGTAAAGCAGTTTCTTCTGGATTTCACGATTCAACACAAACAAGACCATTATTACTCCTAATACAAATAAGAAACTCAATGGATTGCCTTCAATGAATCCTTCTCCTAAATTCATGGTAAAACGACTGATAGGTAGGCCATCCAATAAAAATTCCGCACAGCCCAATGCTCCATATACTGCTATAGGGAGCAGATACCAAATGGTTTTTTCACTCATCAGCATTTTGCAAAGCAAATACCAATAGTTATTCAATACAAATAACAACCAGATTCCTAACAGATATAGGAACATACCACCAAATCCATAAAAACGGATAACGGTCAGGAAGGCAAAGGGTGCATACGTGAAGAACCATATAAAGTTAAATCCACTTAATCCCGATTGGATAAGGAAAGTATCAATCAATCGGTTTTTCTTGACCGGCATTAACAAATAAGGCTTTAATTCCTGAGCAACAGCCGGTTGTCCCATAAAACGAATGAGGAAGTCGGCAAACATCACGTATAGGAAACCTTGATTCATGATGTGGTAGGGTTCCATATTAGGAACAATCTCTTCAAACATCAGAGGAAGCATGACTCCCAAAAAGAGAAGTATGGCTGCCCAATAAACAGCCATAAAATACATCAGGAACTTGGCAAAGCGGTTGGTGTCGAATGCCGGGTTCCGCTTTGCTCCAAGTTTCTGATTGTTTTTGATTATCTTATAAAGATTCATGATTTTTGATTATTTGGCTGATTCGTCGGTCATGCACACTTCAATCAAGTTGCCTTGGTCAAAGAGTTGCTTGGCAAATTTCTGAACATCTTCTACGGTAATACTATTTACCAACTCAACGAATTTACTATCCATATCTTCGTTATACCAATAAAAATTGTTCAAGACACCTAACCAATAGCTGTTTTCCTTAACACTTTCAGCATATTGTTTTACCATCGCTTCCTTTACTTTGGCCAAATGTTCTTCTTTAGGGCCTTCCTTGGCTACTCGTTGAAGTTCACCCATAATGATACCCATCAGCATTTCACGCTTTGTTGGGTCGGTATTGAATACAACTTGAAGCAAAGCTTCATCTTTCGGATAACGAGTCAGTTGTCCAATAGTTTGTACACCGTATGTACCACCTTCCTTTTCACGTACTTCTTCCAGATAAACCATATCGAGCGTTCGCGACAAGCATTTCATCAAGATGTCGCTCTTCAAAGAATAGTCACAGTTACCATGAGCCACTACAATTACAGTTGCCATTGGAGTACCCAATTCCTTATTGAATACATTCTTATACTCTCCCTTACGGAAGTTCATATTTACATCAGCAAAGTTTTCTGTACGTTTGATGGTAGGCAATCCGCCTAAATATGTTTCAATCATAGGCTTGGCTTCTTCAAGATTGATGTTTCCTACAAATAAGAATGTAAAGTCGCCTGCTTCCTTGAAACGATCGGCATACATGTCCATAATACGTTTGTAGTCAATGTTGTCAATCATATCAGCCTTTACTCGCATGGCCAAAGGATGATTGCCATAGAGTGCAAACTGAATGGAGTCTGATAAAGCTGTCATCGGATTGGCTTCCTGATTGGCAAGATTAGCTTTGGTGCGATTCTTGAATGAAGTAAAGGCATCTTGATCCATACGTGGGGCAGTAAAGCTAAGGTAAACCAATTGCATCAAAGTTTCCATATCCTTAGGAGAACAACTACCGCTTAGACCTTCACTTAATCCGTTGACGAAAGCACTGACACTGGCTCTCTTTCCTGCAAGAACTTTTTCCAAATCTACATTGCTGAAATTACCCAAGCCACCAAGACCGGCAACTTCGTTCAACATCTTGAGTTGAAGAGGTTCTTTGGTACCGAACAGGGAAGTTCCACCCGGGCTGAAGGCACGCATCATAATTTGGTCTGCTTTGAAATCAGTAGGTTTCAAAACAACACGTACACCGTTAGATAGTGTCCATACAGTAGAGCCAAATGGGCCGTTTTCTTCTTTAACCACTTTACCAGCAGCGGGGGCTTCTTTCATCAGAGGTTCATCAGAAACCTTGTCTACGTAAGCGGTTAGTTCTTCTGCTTTTACTTCCTTCAATACATCCAACAATTGTTGTTCGTTAGGGTAGGACATACCTTCTTTGTCTGGGCCAAATACGTTGATAACAATATTTTCGTCCTTAATTAATTGTGGCAATACACTATTGATGGCTTCAAGAGGGATGTTTGGAGCAATCTGATTCATCAAAGTATATTCGGTTTCAATACCAGGAATAGGTTCGTTATCAATAAAGTGACGTACATATTCCTGTACATATGAATCGTTCTTCACCTTGTAACGTTCATTATATGCCGATTCCAAATGACGTAAATAATCAGCTTTGGCGCGACTATATTCTGACTCAGTAAAACCAAACTTACGTGCGCGTTCCATCTCGCGAAGCAAAGCGGCAAATCCACTTTCTATTCCATCGTCTTTAGTGATAGCAATACCTGCAAAGGCCTTGGTTGTCTTGGCCAATAAGAAATCTGTATCTTCTGCACCAGCAGCAATAAACGGAGGCTCAGCGCTTTGGGTAAGTTCGTTCAAACGAGCATTCAACATACTTTCTACCATAGAGAACAGATAGTTCTGTAATAGGTATCCCATGTTTCCTTTGGCTTCATTCGGAGTGGCCGGATACTTGTGCCAAATATAAATCATGGTTCTGGGTTGTTCCTTGTCCTTGGCAATTGTTACAATCGGTTCCTTGTTGTCGGGTACAGGATTGTATTCGCGTGGGGCTGGATTAGCCGGCATTTCGATAGGAGAAAACGTTTCCTTGATCTTGGCTTCAACCTTATCCACATCAACGTCGCCAACTACAATGATACCTTGTTGGTCAGGACGATACCATTTTTCATAATAATCACGAAGAGCTTGATGAGGGAAATTGTCGATTACTTCAATGGTACCAATAGGAAGTCGATGTCCGTATTTGCTCCCTGCATACATAATAGGGAAAGTTTTTTCGTACATACGCATCATGGCTCCTTGTCCGCTTCGCCATTCTTCATGGATTACACCACGTTCGTTGTCAATTTCCTTAGGGTCAAGAGTAAGGTCATTGGCCCAATCATGCAAGATTAACAGACAAGAGTCTATAATTCCATCACGAATAACGGGAACATCAGATATGTTATATACTGTCTCGTCAACACTTGTATAAGCGTTTAGGTTCCGGCCAAAACGTACACCAATACTTTCCAACCAATTGATGATACCTTTTCCAGGGAAATGAGTAGTACCATTGAAACACATGTGCTCAAGGAAGTGGGCCAATCCTCTTTGGTTATCTTCTTCCAAAATAGAACCAACCTTCTGTGCTATATAGAAATCGGCACGGTTCTCAGGTAATTCGTTGTGACGAATGTAATAGGTCAATCCATTGTCCAATTTACCGATACGCACATTCGGATCGGTTGGGAGAGGGGGCATCTGCTGTTGTTGTGCAGACATCGATAAAGTGCTAGCCAATATTACAAGGACAAGCATCATCTTTTTCATCAAATTTCTCATTTTCTTTGTTTTTTGTTTATTATTTGTTTTGTAGATTAGACGCAGTCTGGTTAGTGAAAACTACAAGAGAAAGACTCAATTTTCATGAAATAATAAAACTATGTTCTATTAGTCATAAAACATCGTTTTACGATCAACAAAACATAGTTTAATATCCTTTCAAACGATGACCTTTAATTAGAGTAATCCATTGTTTGATAAAAACTTTTCGGCTTCGATAGCTGCTTTACATCCGCTACCGGCTGCTGTAATGGCTTGACGATAATGAGGATCGGCCACATCACCTGCTGCAAACACACCTGGTACACGAGTGCGTGGGCTGGCTCCTTCGGTGATAATATAACCTACTTCATCCGTTTCTATCCAAGGTTTAAATACTTCTGAGTTCGGATTATGACCGATAGCCAAGAAAAATCCGTCAATAGCCAAATCATAATATTCTTCATCAGGTTCCCCCTTTCGTTTTACCAAATGTATACCTTCTACTCCGTTTTCTCCGAAAAGGCCAACGGTATTATGCTCGAACAATACTTGAATTTTAGGATGATTCATCACACGATCTTGCATGATTTGTGAAGCACGAAGATAAGGCTTACGCACTACCAAGTATACTTGTTTGGCCAAACCAGCCAAATATATGGCTTCTTCGCAAGCAGTATCGCCACCACCTACTACTGCTACGGTCTTTTTGCGATAGAAAAATCCGTCACAAGTAGCACAAGCACTTACACCCATACCGGCATATTTCTTTTCATCATCCAATCCCAAGTATTTGGCTGATGCACCGGTTGATATAATAACTGTTTCGGCTGATAATTCTTTTTCATCGTCGATGGTTATCTTATAGGGACGTTCACTAAAGTCAACTTTAGTAACGATTCCATTACGGATGTCTACACCAAAACGTTCGGCTTGTTTGCGAAGGTCTTCCATCAATTGGGTACCGCTGATACCTTCAGGGTATCCAGGGAAGTTTTCAACTTCGGTTGTGATGGTTAATTGGCCACCCGGTTGGATTCCTTCGTACAATACAGGCGATAAATTGGCTCGTCCTGTATAGATGGCTGCTGTATAACCGGCAGGACCAGAACCGATAATCAGACATTTAACTTTTTCTGTACTCATAATATTATATTTTTACGTTATTATTCATCAGGTATTTTTAAATCATATGCCACATCTATAGCTGTTATCTCATGTCAATGATTTCTGCATTCGGATATTTCTTCTTGTCAAAAATAAAAACATGGTCGTTCAGATTTTGGTTGGTTTGACAAGAAGTAACTTTGATTTCATTAATCATTCCATTGTTTTGTTCTACCTTTATATATATAGGCAGATATTTTTCAGATACAAATAGCGTTATTTCCTTCAAGGATTGCTCTTGTTCTGGGGTGAGTATCATTTCATAACCTATAATACCATTTCGTGTGCACTTACCCTTATATTGATAGTGATAACCATTTCTATAAGATTGAATCAATGCATATGGATTGATTCCTTGTAGTTCTTCGGGTGTAGGAAGGCTGATGGTTACTTCTTCACTTTCGGCCATATAACTCCATTGTGTTTTCCCGTCAAACCAACTAGAAATACCGGCACAATCCAAATAGAACTTTTCACCTTTCATTAACAAAGTTCCATGATTACTTCCTTCAAAGGTTGCACAGATACCTCCACTTTGTTGCAAAATCGAAGCTGTACGGTCAAGCACACGTTTAGCTTCAGTATCTTTCTGCGCAAACAAACAGAAAGGCATCAACAAACATAATATAAAATATAACCTCTTCATATTCATTCTATTTAGACATGTAACAAATGCCAAGGTTTATTGTTACATGTTCAAAGCGCTTAATTTCATTTCCAATTCAGTTAAATCCATGCATAGTACATCGCGTGCTTTGCTACCTTGGGTAGGACCGACAATTCCTGCGTATTCCAATTGATCCATGATGCGTCCTGCACGATTGTAACCGATAGAGAATTTACGTTGGATGAGTGAAGTTGAACCTTGTTGATTTGCCACGACCAATTCAGCAGCTTCACGGAACATGGGGTCAAGACGATTCATATCCACTTCAGCAACACTGCTTTCGGCTTCTTCACAAGGAACTTCAGGCAATTCGAATGCAGTAGGATAACCTTGTTGCTTGCTGATGAAGGTTGCTATGCGTTCTACTTCTGGTGTATCTACAAAGGCACATTGTACACGCACCGGGTCGTTACCACGCAAATATAGCATATCACCTTTACCAATCAATTGTTGTGCGCCACTACGGTCGAGGATGGTTCTTGAGTCCATCATAGCTGCTACGCGGAATGCCACACGGGCGGGGAAGTTGGCTTTGATGGTACCGGTAATGATGTTGGTAGTCGGACGTTGGGTGGCAATAATGGCATGTATACCTACGGCACGAGCCAACTGGGCGATACGGCAGATAGGCAATTCCACTTCTTTACCTGCGGTCATAATCAAATCGCCAAACTCATCAATGATGATGACAATATATGGCATGAAATGATGACCTTTTTCGGGATTTAATCGACGCTCAATAAATTTAGCATTATATTCCTTCACATTTCTACAACCAGCCTTCTTCAACAAATCATAACGCGTATCCATCTCTATACAAAGAGAATTCAAAGTTTGAACCACTTTGCTGACATCAGTAATGATGGCATCTTCACCATCGGGCAACTTGGCCAAGAAATGCTTTTCGATAGGAGCATAAACTGAAAACTCCACTTTTTTAGGGTCAATAATGACAAATTTCAGTTCGGCCGGATGTTTCTTATATAACAATGAAGTTACAATTGCATTCAAACCAACCGACTTACCTTGACCGGTAGCACCGGCTATCAACATGTGTGGAGCTTTGGCTAAGTCTTCCATAAACACTTCATTAGTAATTGTCTTACCAAATGCAATAGGTAATTCCATAGTCGTTTCTTGGAATTTCTTGCTGGCCAATATGCTTTGCATAGGTACAATGCGTGGTTTTGCATTCGGCACTTCAATACCGATAGTACCTTTACCGGGTATCGGTGCAATGATACGGATACCTAATGCTGCAATACTAAGTGCAATATCGTCTTCCAGATTACGGATTCGGGCAATACGGATACCTTCGGCCGGTGTAATCTCGTATAGTGTTACGGTAGGACCTACGCTTGCTTTAATGGAACTAATCTCAATGCCAAATGTACGGAGCACCTGGATGATACGGTCTTTGTTGGCATTCTGTTCCTCCATATCAATGCTGGTATCATCCTCATCGTAATGGTCAAGAAGATTAAGCGATGGGAATTTATAATTTTCCAAATCCAAACGTGGATTATAAGGCTCCAATGCAGGACCTTTATATGCTTCATCATCTTCGGTATGTTCATCCGAAATGGTAAAGTCTGGTTCTTTTTCAGATTCGGGTTCCTGTTCTTGGATTTCATCAGCAGGTGCCTGTTCTGTGACCATATTTTCGGCTACCTGCTCTTCCTCAAAAGGGAAGGGCATATCCTCGTTAGCCAAAGGACCTTCTTTTTTAGGTTCAACACCTAAATCAAAGTCTACAATATTAGGAGTAGGATTGGTATATTCATTCTCTATTTTTGAAGATTCTGCATGGACTTCCTCTTCCTTTATTGTTGGTTCTTCTGGAATTATTTCTTCATCCTTTTTCTTACGCTTGAATGAAGGATGAAATGCTTTACGAATAATAAAAATAGTTTCATTGCTTATGTATATTAAGAAAAGCAGAGCGGTAACAAATAGCAGGAGTCCCAATCCTGATTCTCCTATTTGTGAAATCAGCCAATTGCTGACATTATATCCATGAAGCCCTCCTGGATAAATAAAACTGCTTTCGAAAGGACCATCAAAGACAAATCCCAACATGATGGAAAACCAAATCATCAGAACCGAACAGGACATAAACCATTTCCATGTACGGAATTGGTATGCACGCATCATCTTCAATCCCATTACAGCAAGAAATACTACAATGAAATAAGCAGCAAGCCCAAAACAGTTGTTGATAAGAAATTCTGAAAGTTGCGCACCTCGGGCACCAGCATAATTTTTTACTTGGTTACCTGTTTGCATCAATTCACCTGGTTGTTGATTGTCAAGTATACTCTGGTCGGCTGCTCCTGTAAAAAAGAACGAAGTAAAAGCTAACAGCAGATACACTGAAAAGATAACGCTGATGAGCCCCACAACAAAATGAGTGGTCTCACTTTTTAGAAAAGTCTTTATCTTACTTGATTTTATTTCTTTAGGCTCCGGAGCCTTTTCTGTCTTTTTCTTGGCCATAATTGTTCCATTCATTTTATTCTTTCGCAAATGTACATGAAATTCGTCAATTATTCATTTATTTAGCTGCTTTTTTCTTACCTTTGCAGACCAAAATTAGAATTATGGAACAAAGAAGTCAAGTTATCTTTGATAAAAACTCAATAGAATTTGTTACAGTAGCC
>CAZJFI010000050.1:0-10710 GCA_964545265.1 uncultured Phocaeicola sp. | reverse complement strand
AACAAGGCCGTAACTTCAACAACAAGATTTGGAATGCCTTCCGCCTTGTGAAGGGATGGGAAGTAGCCGATATTGCACAACCGGAATATGCTGCACTTGCAACTGAATGGTTTGAATCCATGTTGGCCAAGACCGCAATCGAAGTAGACGACTTGTTCAGCAAATACCGTTTAAGCGAAGCCTTGATGGCCGTATACAAACTGTTCTGGGATGAATTCTCCAGTTGGTATCTGGAAATGGTGAAGCCGGCCTACATTGACGGAAAGGCTCAACCTATTGATAAGGTAACTTATGAAAAGACATTAAGTTTCTTCGACAGCCTTTTGAAATTGCTCCATCCGTTTATGCCGTTCATTACTGAAGAGTTGTGGCAACACATCTACGACCGCAAAGAAGGTGAAAGTCTGATGGTTCAGACATTGAACATCAATAAGGAATGCAATGAAGCCATTATCAAAAACTTCGAAGCGGTGAAGGAAGTGATTGGTGGTATCCGTACTATCCGTTTGCAAAAGAATATTGCACAAAAAGAAGCCTTGTCACTTCAGGTAGTGGACGAAAATCCGGTAGCCGCCTTCAATTCAGTAATCAGCAAGTTATGTAACCTGACAGCTATTGAAAGCGTTGAAGCAAAGGCTGATGGTTCTGCCTCATTCATGGTAGGCACTACCGAATATGCCGTGCCATTGGGCAACCTCATCAATGTGGAAGAAGAATTGAAGAAGCTGGAAGCCGACTTGAAATACAACGAAGGATTCTTGCAAAGTGTATTGAAGAAGCTTAGCAATGAAAAGTTCGTAAGCAAGGCACCAGCCAACGTTATCGAAATGGAACGCAAGAAGCAAGCCGATGCCGAAAGCAAGATTGCTTCACTGAAAGAAAGCATTGCTGCTCTGAAGAAATAATCATAAAAAAGGGAACCGAAATGGTTCCCTTTTTTATGATTGTCATCCTGAACATAGTGAAGGTTCTGATTACATCCACTTTATGTATACAGATTCTTCGCAATGCTCAGAATGACACTATGATAGAAGAATTTTATTTCTCCAACAAGTCTTTCAAGAAAGCATTCAGTTCCTCGTCCAAGCCTTTGAGAAGCTCATCACTGAGAAACATGGTCTCCTCATCGTCTACCAACAACAGATCGGCCACGGTTTCCTTTTCCTCATCAACCATCACCAAGGAATAAGGTTTCATCAAACTCAAGTGATTGAACAAACCCTCGTGCCGCAAGGTATTCAAGACTTGCTTCAATTGAGGTTCCACAGATTCAAAAAATTCCTCGGGAGCGCAATTCACCCAATCTTGTATCACCGTACGTGACAATTCTTCCTCTTCATCATTATATATCACCAATTCACCCGTTTTCTGTATCGGCTGTAAATAAATGTCCGTAACGAAGTTTTTCTCTTCGCCCGAGAGGTATCTTCCCAAAGCCTTCTTGACGGCATTGACTATGGAAGAATGTGACTGTACGCTTAATTTCATATCCTTATTTTTATTAATGAGCTTCAAATATACAAAAAAAACGATTCGCTCAAGAATTTTTCCGATTATTTATCATCAAAACGGCTCATCTGTATCCGTAATTGCTGATATTTCTTTTCATAAGAATCCAATTGCAACTGATACGCACGGACAACCGTAGCATCTACCGTCTCCGGTTTCACCAAAGCTATGGCTTCATCTATGTAGGCTTTAGCCTGAGTAAGATTGCCTTGCATTTCGGAATACAAGGCCAAATTATAGGCCGCCCTCATTTTCTTCTGTCCTTTTTTAGTATCGTAAATTATCTTCCACAACGAAGCAGCTTCCTCCCAATTATGTTCGCGTACGTATACACCGGCATCGCGCATCTCTACACTTCCGCCATCAAAATAATTACGGACAGCCTCATTCCAGGAGGGTAGCAAATAAGGAGCAAGTATAGAAGCTGCAAACTCGGACGACTCCTTTACTATCTTAGTAAAAGAGAGTGACGGTCCCGGTTCCCAAAAGATAGTATCCTGACTATTTACTCTAAATATGGGCTTGTTGCGCTCCGGTACATAGGATCTCAATACCGTAGAGATTACACCATCTACTACCGGTACAGGCAGTAGTCCTTCCATGATGGTATTCTCTTTCAGTTCGATATAAATTCTTTCAAAGGAAAGAAGCATGTCCACACCTAATTTATCCAACCATTCATCGGCCGTATTCTTATCCAGCACATTACCTTGCCATTCTTTTTTTATGCCTTGATGGTTCTTCAATACAACCTCCAACTGACACAAAGCCGAATCGCATATAATCACTTCGTCAAAATAACCGGTAGCAGCAATTCCTTGTGCCAATGCTTCGGCAGCTATCTTACCATCTCCTTCCAACGCTCCGTCTGTTTGAGACAACTCTTTTTCCCCTCCCACAATCGTCGGCATATTATTAATGATAGCAACAGAGCGAACAGCTTCCGGAAAACTGACTTTCCCCGGTTGTAATTGATCATAATAAAGGGTATTTATTGTACTACACGATGTGCATAATGCCATACAGGCTACACACCATGCCAAATATAAAATATGCTTCATAACTACATGATTCTTCATTTGGAACAAAGTTAAGGGTTTTCGTAGTAAGAACAAGCCGATAAAGCAAAAAAAAATGTCCGAATATAATATTCGGACATTTTTTCTATCTAAAAAGTAATTGTTACATATCTCTACCATGACAGTTCTTGAACTTCTTCCCACTACCACAAGGACATGGATCGTTACGTCCTACAGTCTTTTGGGCACGGATAGGTTCACGTTTCTGTTCACGGGTATCACGACCGGCAGCTGCTTGTTGGTGAGGATCATTCAAGTCTTGCTTGGTTTCCTGATACTGCTGACGAGGAGCCGGTCTCTCGGGAGCTGCTTCGCGCACTTGTTCGGGCTCTTGTACCGGAATCTGACCACGCATCAATACAGAAATGGTATTGTCGTTAATCTTGTTCACCATGGCATCGAACAACTTCACTGATTCGAGTTTGAATATCAACAACGGATCTTTCTGTTCGTAGCTTGCATTCTGAACGGAATGTTTCAATTCATCCAGTTCGCGCAAGTTTTCTTTCCAAGCGTCATCGATGGTATGAAGCAGAATGGCCTTTTCGAACACTTTGACGATTTCTTTACCTTCGGTTTCGTAAGCAGCCTTCAGATTCACCGGAATGTTATACATACGCTTACCGTCGGTAATAGGAATCATAATGTTTTCGTACATGTGACCTTGGTTTTCGTATACTTGCTTGATAACCGGATTGGCTATCTGAGCCATACGGTCGGTCTTGCGCTTGAAGTTTTCCATGGCCGCATTGAAAGCGATTTCAGCCAAGTCTTCCTGCTTCTTGGCATTGAATTCCTCTTCGGTGAAAGGTACTTCCATAGCCAAAGTCTGCAACATTTCGAACTTCACATTTTCATAGTCACCCAAGCCTACAGCATACGCACAACGATCCCAAATCATGTTCACAATATCCATACCGATACGTTCGCCCATCAACGCATGACGGCGTTTGGTATAGATAACGGTACGTTGCTTGTTCATCACGTCATCGTATTCCAACAAACGCTTACGGATACCGAAGTTGTTTTCTTCCACCTTCTTCTGAGCACGTTCGATGGAGTTGGAAATCATCTTGTGCTCAATCATTTCACCTTCCTTGAAACCGAGCTTGTCCATGACAGAAGCAATACGGTCGGAAGAGAAGAGACGCATCAAATCGTCTTCCAATGACACGAAGAACACAGAAGAACCCACGTCACCCTGACGACCGGCACGCCCACGCAACTGACGGTCCACACGACGGGATTCGTGACGCTCCGTACCGATGATAGCCAAACCACCTGCAGCCTTCACCTCGTCGCTCAACTTGATGTCGGTACCACGACCGGCCATGTTGGTAGCAATGGTCACGATACTCTTCTGACCGGCACGGGCCACGATGTCCGCTTCCTTCTGGTGCAGCTTCGCATTCAACACGTTGTGCTCAATCTTTCTCAATGAAAGCATCTTGCTCAGCATTTCGGAGATTTCGACAGAGGTAGTACCTACCAAGACCGGACGTCCGGCTTCTACCATCTTTTCGATTTCTTCGATAACTGCTTTATACTTTTCGCGTTTGGTTTTATAAACGCGGTCGTTCATATCCTTACGGGCAATCGGACGATTGGTTGGAATCACCACTACATCCAATTTATAGATATCCCAAAATTCGCCTGCTTCGGTTTCGGCAGTACCGGTCATACCCGAAAGTTTGTGGTACATACGGAAATAGTTCTGCAAGGTAATGGTAGCAAAGGTTTGCGTAGCCGCTTCAATCTTCACGCCTTCCTTAGCTTCTACTGCTTGATGCAAGCCATCGCTCCAACGACGACCATCCATGATACGACCCGTCTGTTCGTCTACAATCTTCACCTGTCCGTCGAGTACCACATAATCTGTATCCTTTTCGAACATGGTATATGCCTTCAACAATTGGTTGATGGTATGTACACGTTCTGACTTGATAGCATAGTTAGTAAGCAATTCATCCTTCTTCGCCAACTTGTCTTCATCGCTCAATCCTTGGTTTTCCAATTCAGACAATTGAGCGGCAATATCAGGAAGAACAAACAAAGTAGGATCGGATGCATTACCTGTAATCAATTCAATACCCTTGTCTGTCAAATCTACGCTCTTCAGTTTTTCATCGATAACAAAGAACAAAGGATCGGTAGCTTCGGGCATACGCTTGTTGTTCTGCTCCATATAGATTTCTTCGGTCTTCAGCATACCGGCTTTGATACCCGGTTCACTCAAGAACTTAATCAATGCCTTGTTCTTTGGCAAAGCCTTGTGGCTACGGAACAAAGCAAGGAAACCTGCTTCTACATCCTTATTGTCTTCAGAAGCAATCAAGCGCTTGGCATCTGTCAAATATTGTGTAGCCAAACGGCGTTGAGCTTCTACCAGACGTTCTACCAACGGACGGAGCTGATCAAACAATTGGTCTTCACCCTTAGGTACCGGACCTGATATAATCAACGGAGTACGGGCATCGTCAATCAATACGGAGTCCACTTCATCGACAATGGCATAATTATGCTTACGTTGTACCAAATCGGCAGGACTGGTTGCCATGTTATCACGCAAGTAGTCGAAACCGAATTCATTGTTGGTACCGAAAGTAATATCGGCCAAATAAGCACGGCGACGGGCGTCGGAATTAGGTTGATGCTTATCGATACAATCCACACTCAAACCGTGGAATTGATAAAGCGGTCCCATCCATTCAGAGTCACGCTTGGCCAAATAGTCGTTCACGGTAACAACGTGTACCCCATTACCAGTCAATGCATTCAAGAATACAGGAAGAGTAGCCACCAATGTCTTACCTTCACCGGTTGCCATTTCTGCAATCTTACCCTTATGCAATACTGTACCACCAAAAAGCTGTACATCGTAATGAATCATGGCCCATGTCATTTCATTACCACCGGCTATCCAGTGGTTCTGCCAAATGGCCTTATCGCCTTCGATACGTACAAAGTCCTTACCTTGTCCGGCCAACAGACGGTCGAACTCTGTAGCGGTTACCACCACTTCTTCGTTTTCTGTAAAACGACGTGCTGTATCTTTTACGATAGCAAAAGCTTGCGGATGAACTTCATCCAAAGCCTTTTCGTATTTGTCAAGCACTTCTTTTTCCAGCTTGTCAATCTGTGCGAAGATAGGTTCACGCTTTTCTATGTCGGTTGCTTCAACCGTAGCTTTCAGTTCTTCTATTTTCTTCTGTTCTTCTTCTGCCGAAGCCTTGATATATCTCTTCAGTTCTTCGGTACGAGCACGCAACTCATCATTGCTTAATTGGGAAATTTCCGGATATATGGCCTTTACTTTATCTACCCACGGTTTGATTTCCTTCATATCGCGAGTGGCCTTATTACCGAAAAGCTTTCCGATAAATTCATTAAATCCCATTGTATATTATTTTTTATTTTCTTACTAAATTGAACATTTGGAGTGCAAAGTTACAATAAAATGCTGATTTAATTGCACTTCTAACCCGAATATTATTTACGAACGTCCATAATAGGAGACAAAGTAGCTGCATTTGGTGCGCGAATACGCATAAAATGAGCAATCGTAGGAGCTATATGTCCTATATTGAGAGGGCTATGAAGAATCTCGGGCTTTACATTCCATCCCATAAAAATCAGAGGAGAGGAGGTATAAATATCCCTTACAACTTTGGTATCCAACGAATGATCGCGCACAATCGTCCACCCCGGAAGCACTTCAATCCACAAGTCGCCCGAGCATGACGCATTATAACGATTCTTGATTTTATCAATCTCCGGTGTCCAGGAGCCCAATTGCAAACGTTGGGAAGAATATACATCCTTCACTCCACTGAACTGAACCAGGAATTCGGAAGAACGATTCAATATTTCCGGAAGATTCAGTTGCTTTTGCTCAATGAGCTTATGGTTCAGATATACTTCTTGTTCGTGATATGCTTCCACGTATTGTCCTTCGCCATAAATAGCAGCCAAATAGAGATTCAGCAAAGCAGCACAACGTTTGACGTGAAACTCCCCTGTCGGTATATGATACTGCTGTGGGTCAAGAGGTTCCGGTTCTGTATATCCGGTAGAGGTGATAAAGAGCAACGTATTGTCGAGCCCTACTTTACGGTCAATAATATCCAACAATTCCGCCAAGCTGTTATCCAAGCGTACATACACATCCTGCATTTCCATTGGATACACAGAAGAAGGCTGACGATCGTAATTGCCGGCATAATAAGCCAAGTTCAGCAAATCGGGAATACCGTCTTTTCCTATGGAAGTACCGTTCAGACAAGCATTCACCAGACGGTTTACCTCATCATTGGCATAAGGGCTGGTCTTGAATTTACGATATTTGTTCTTGCGTTCATCATCAAACTTATGCTTAAAAGTAATCTGTTTGGTATCTGTCGTCAGATATTTATAAGCGGTTACGGGCAGATAAGGTCCCCACGTCAATTCACCGATACGGAAATCAAGGCCTTGTCTATCGTTATACGATGATACCCAATTGGGGAAATTGCCATAATATGTACTTCCACTCCATTTGCCCGTATCGTCGTTAATCCAAAAGGCTCCCTTGGAAGCATGTCCTGCCGAGAGAACCGCCATTTCACGAGTAGGCGCAATGGAATAGACTTCAGACATTCCTTGTGTAGCGATGGTCAACTCGTCCGACAAATTGGAAACCTTCAAACGAGCCGGAGAAGTGGATTCGGATGTATAGATTCCCATAAAATTAGTATCGTCTACACAATTGATTACCTGTAAGGTAGCCCTATCCATCCAAGCTTCGCCTACAATGCCGCTCACATAGGGATTGGCCCCAGTGTATATGGTAGCAACTGCCGAAGCCTTGTCTACATCCACAAAATTGTATTCTGCATTCCTATAGATTCGCCCTTCTTTCCAAAGCCGTTTGAATCCACGTTCGCCATACATGGCCGAAAAGGCTTCGACGTAATCCATACGGAGTTGGTCGATGGTTAATCCAACTACCAACTTAGGTACCGCCGGCACTTCTTGAGCCTGAAGTCCGGACAATGCGATTACCGCCAGAAGCGAAGTCAACAAACGTCCTTTCATTTGAATCCTTTTCTATAATATAATACAAGGTGTCCTGCCGAACATACCAACAAACACCATGCCAAAGGTACTATTGTTATGTTAAATGTTTGGGGTATAAAAGGCATTAATATCATAAATAGTGTTAAATACACCACATTTATCCAATGATAAAGGTCTTTTCTACGTTTAACCGCTTTATAAACCATAAACGGAAGATAGAACAACGGAAGCGGATTCAATAAAGCCAATACCCAATTGGACCCTACAGTAGGATGTTCGGAAAAGAAGAAAAGAAAAGCAATGATACATCCACCGATACCTTGTGCACCAAACAACAAGACATCCCATAGCCAAATGACTTTTCCCTTTTTATTGCTCCACCAAGCCATCAAACAAGTAATGACGAGTAACGTTACAGAAAACGCCGTTTTACTGACCGGAAAACGACGGTTTCCTTCGCCTAAAACGTCGCTTTCCATTTTCTCTTCCATCAAGACAAAGGGTACGACCGAATCACCTCGAACGATAGTAGCGCTACGGGCCGCTTCCAACATATAGAAAGGAGCAAACATCTGCTTCCGTTCACTGATGGGCACATCGGCTTCGGCTCCTAAGCACAAGTCTATCCCCAATTCATCCCAATCATTTCCTGCGGTAAATTCATGAATGATGTCCCGATACGAACGCACTTTGCCCGTTTCCTTGTAAACCACCTGACCATCAATACATTCCTCTATCTTATCACGGGCACGAGTGGTGCAATTGTCATAAAAGTAATTATATCGATAGTTACGGTTCTTGGGATGATAATTCTCATCCAACAAACGAATCAACCTTTGTTTTTCTTCTGGAGTCAGATTCAACACTTGCTGACAAACGGAGGAACCTCTTTCGGCATACTCCATGGCAAAATAAGAATAAGGGACTACCCCCAACTGATAATCCGTCTTCCCCATCAAGAAACGCATTACAAAGTTCGGTGTATTGAAACTGAACATTCCGTAATTGAACACAAAATCTTGTTTGCGGGTATAATTTTCATATCGTATGGCCGTATGGCCAAACAATGCATAGATTTCATCACCAGGTTCACAAGTGAGCAGACTAATCCGTACACTATCGGGCTTCACCTCTTCCGCACGAACGGAAAAGACTCCCCCAACCAAGCAAAGAAATAAAAGAATCCAATTCTTCATATATATATTAATAAGGTGTAGTACCTAATTTGCCAATTTCCGTTGCAAAAGTACACCTAAAAATTATTTATTCCTCATAAAAACCATTTTTTATGACACTTCCTATTGTTTTTTTGCGTTACTTTGCACCGCTAAAAAATAAAAAGAGTGAATTTAATAATAGATATCGGAAATTCGGTTGCCAAGATAGCCATTTTTGACAAGGAAAAATTAGTGGAAGTATTCCGTGGATCCAACCATTCATTAGACTGTTTGCCCATGTTCTGCCACAAGTATTCCATTAAGAAAGGTATCATTGCATCGGTCATTACATTGAGTAACACCATCCGGAAACAATTGGAAGCGCTCCCTTTTCCGGTCATTGAGCTAAGCTACCAGACCCCTGTCCCCATTACCAATCTGTATGAAAGCCCACAAACATTGGGCATGGACCGGTTGGCTGCTGCCGTTGCCGCCAACTATTTGAGACCTGGGCACGATGTATTGGTGATAGATGCAGGCACTTGCATCACTTACGACTTCATTGACAAAGACGGGAATTACCATGGAGGAAACATTTCTCCCGGCATGCGAATGAGGTTCAAGGCGCTCAATATCTTTACCGACAAATTACCTAAAGTCTCCCCAAAAGGAGAAAAGCCGATGTATGGCCAAACGACTGAAACTGCCATCCGTTCGGGGGTAATTCATGGTATTGAGTTCGAAATGAGCGGTTATATTCGGCAACTTCAGAAGAATTATCCCGAACTTTTGGTTTTTTTAACGGGCGGAGACGATTTTTCTTTTGATACCAAATTAAAAAGTGTCATCTTTGCAGATAGATTTTTAGTATTGAAAGGTTTAAACAGAATATTAGAATATAATGATAAGATATAAATTATGGATTAGTGTGTGCTTGATGTGGATGATAAGCGTAGAACTGATAGCACAAACTTCGACCAATTCTCCTTACACACGCTATGGTTTCGGACAGTTGTCCGACCAAAACTTTGGCAATAGTCAAGCTATGGGAGGTATTTCATACGGTCTCCGCAACGGATTGCATGTCAACGCAGCCAATCCCGCCTCCTATTCGGCCGTGGATTCGTTGACTTTCATCTTCGATGCGGGTATGTCCTTACAAAATGCCAATTTTAAGGAAGGTAATATAAAGACCAACGCCAAGAACTCCAGTGTAGACTATATAGCTGCGCAGTTCAGACTTGCTAAAGGATTAGGCTTTGCCGCCGGTTTCCTTCCCTACTCTACCGTAGGTTATAGCATTAGCAGATACAATATTGTAACTACCGATGAATATGGAGCTACCACTACTGCTACCCAAACCTTCAATGGAGAAGGAGGCTTGCAACAAGTATTCTTCGGATTGGGCTACAATGTACTTAAAGGTTTGTCCGTAGGGGCCAACTTCTCCTATTTATATGGAGACATCAGCCACACATCGGCTACAACTTTCAGCGATGCAAACGCATTCAGTAGCGCACGAACACATAAGATTGATGTAAGCGACTACAAGTTGGATTTTGGCTTGCAATACACTCATCAGCTGAAAGAAAAGCACGTATTGAATATAGGTGCCACCTATTCTTACGGTCATGAGTTGAACAGTACCGGCTATGAATATATTGAGAAATATTCAAATAGCACATTAGCTACCCAAAGTGTAGATACCATTCAGAATGCATTTGCCATTCCACATACCTTTGGTTTGGGTGCTACCTACGTATACGACAACCGATTGACTGTTGGAGCCGACTATTCGCTTCAGAAATGGGAAGACGCCAAGTTCTTCAATGAAAAGAATGCCTTCGAGAACCGTACCAAGATTTCGGTTGGAGCCGAATACTTGCCTAACCCTATCGGACGTAATTATT
>CAZJFI010000049.1:0-10758 GCA_964545265.1 uncultured Phocaeicola sp. | reverse complement strand
CGTGTTCCCAGCAAGCCTACGAAATTGTGCAAGAGGCGATGAAGAAATCGCCCGACTCAAGTTCGTTGGACTTGAAAGATTTGCCGAAACCCGTAGAAATCAAAGCCTTTCTCGATCAATATGTCATTGGTCAGGACGATGCCAAGCGATACTTGTCGGTGGCCGTCTACAACCATTACAAACGTCTGCTTCAGAAAACGGGCGACGATGACGTGGAAATCGAGAAGTCCAATATCATCATGGTAGGTAGCACCGGTACCGGAAAAACCCTGTTGGCCCGTACCATTGCCAAGCTGTTGCATGTTCCGTTTACCATTGTCGATGCTACCGTCCTGACCGAAGCCGGCTATGTGGGCGAAGACATCGAAAGCTTGCTTACCCGTTTGCTGCAGGTGGCCGATTACAATGTGGCCGAAGCAGAACGTGGTATTGTCTTTATCGATGAAATAGACAAGATAGCCCGTAAGGGCGACAACCCTTCCATCACCCGCGATGTGAGTGGGGAAGGAGTTCAGCAAGGTTTGCTCAAGTTGCTCGAAGGCTCGATAGTGAATGTCCCCCCTCAAGGCGGACGCAAGCACCCCGACCAGAAGATGATTCCGGTCAACACCAAGAACATCCTGTTCATTTGTGGCGGTGCTTTCGACGGTATCGAACGAAAGATAGCCCAGCGTCTCAATACCCATGTGGTAGGTTATGGTGCAACGAAGGAAACCCTTAAGATCGACCGTTCCAACATGATGCAGTACATCGCCCCTCAGGACCTGAAGTCGTTTGGCTTGATTCCGGAAATCATCGGACGCTTGCCCATCCTGACCTACCTGAACCCGTTGGATCGTCATGCCCTTCGCAACATCCTGACCGAGCCAAAGAACTCCATTGTCAAGCAATACATCAAGCTGTTTGCGATGGATGGCGTGAAGCTCACTTTCCAACCGGAGGTATATGAGTTTATTGTTGACAAAGCAATCGAGTACAAGTTGGGTGCCCGTGGTTTGCGTTCCATCGTCGAAACCATCATGATGGATGTCATGTTCGACATTCCTTCCATGAAGGTGAAGACGTACGAACTGACCAAGGAATATGCTGAGCAACAGCTCGCAAAGGCCAATATATCCCGTTTGCAGCATGCATAAGCGGCTCGATTGTAGCAGAGAGTGAAAAAAATGCAATTCTTCTGTAAAATAGTGCCCGAAATATTTGTATAATTTGCGAACTTGTTGCTAATTTTGTTAGAAAAGAAAGATTAGGCAATTCGGGAACCAAGAAAAACAAGGAATCATGGCGGAGAAATTGAATTTAACGGACACGCTGAAGAAATATTTCGGCTTCGACACATTTAAAGGTGATCAGGAACAAATCATCCGAAACCTCTTGGATGGGAACGACACCTTTGTGCTGATGCCGACTGGTGGCGGAAAGTCGTTATGCTACCAGTTGCCGTCATTGATGATGGAAGGCACAGCGATTGTCATCTCTCCCCTGATTGCTTTGATGAAGAATCAGGTAGATGCCATGCGTCATTATGGCGAAGAAGACGGTGTAGCCCATTTCTTGAATTCATCCTTGAACAAGTCGGCTATCGATCAGGTGAAGGCTGACATTCTGAATGGCAAGACCAAGCTGCTTTATGTCGCTCCCGAATCGTTGACCAAGGAAGACAATGTGGCTTTCCTGAAGAACGTGAAAATCTCCTTCTATGCAGTGGACGAAGCCCATTGTATTTCCGAGTGGGGACATGATTTCCGTCCGGAATACCGTCGCATTCGCCCCATCATCAACATGATAGGTCCGGCACCCATTATCGCCTTGACGGCTACCGCTACCCAAAAGGTACGCGAGGACATCAAGAAAATCTTGGGTATGCCTGATGCTTTGGAGTTCAAGTCCTCCTTCAATCGCCCGAATCTTTACTACGAAATACGTCGAAAGACCAACGACATCGACAAGGATATCATCAAGTTCATCAAGGCCAATTCCGGTAAGTCGGGCATCATTTATTGCTTGAGCCGTAAGAAGGTGGAAGAACTTGCCGAAATCCTCAAGACCAATGGCATCAACGCCAGTGCCTACCATGCAGGTATGGACTCGGCAGTCCGTTCGGCTGTTCAGGATGACTTTATCAAGGAAAACATCGATGTCATTGTGGCGACTATTGCCTTCGGTATGGGAATCGACAAACCCGATGTCCGTTTCGTCATCCATTATGATATGCCTAAAAGTTTGGAAGGCTATTATCAGGAAACCGGTCGTGCAGGTCGCGATGGTGGCGAAGGACAGTGCATAGCCTTCTATTCTAACAAGGATATGCAGAAATTGAGAAAGTTTATGCAAGGCAAGCCTGTATCCGAAAAAGACATCAACGACGAGTTGCTGCGTGAGACCGAAGCCTACGCTGAATCCTCCGTATGCCGTCGCAAGTCGTTGTTGCACTATTTCGGCGAAAGCTATGCAGAAGATAATTGTAGAAATTGTGATAACTGTTTAAATCCTAAAAAGCAAGTGGAAGCAAAGGATTCATTATGTGCTGTGATTGAAACCATCATAGCAGTAAAAGAAAACTTTAAATCAGACTATATAATAGATGTTTTGTTAGGAAAAGAAACATCTGAGGTTCTCGCACACCGACACGAGGATTTGGAAGCCTTTGGGTCTGGTGAGGGTGAAGACGAAAAAGTGTGGAATGCCGTTATCCGCCAAGCGTTGATAGCCGGCTATTTAAGTAAGGACGTAGAAAACTACGGGTTGCTGAAGGTTACTTCGGCCGGTCATAAATTCCTGAAGAAACCGGTTTCTTTCAAGATTGTGGAAGACACCGGTTTTGACGAAGAGGAAGAAGACGAAGCACCGGTACGCGGAGGTGGAAGCTGTGCGGTAGACCCGGCATTGTACTCCATGTTGAAGGACTTGCGTAAGAAGATGTCCAAGAAGTTGGATGTGCCTCCTTACGTCATCTTCCAGGACCCTTCGTTGGAAGCGATGGCCACTACCTATCCGGTTACGTTGGAAGAATTGCAGAACATTCCGGGCGTAGGAGCAGGCAAGGCCAAGCGTTACGGTCAGGAATTCTGTGTGCTCATCAAGAAGCACTGCGAAGAAAACGAGATAGAACGCCCCGAAGACTTGCGTGTCCGCACCGTGGCCAACAAGTCCAAGATAAAGGTATCCATCATTCAGGCCATCGACCGCAAGGTAGCCTTGGACGATATTGCCTTGTCAAAGGGCTTGGAGTTCAGCGAACTGCTGGACGAAGTCGAAGCCATCGTTTACTCGGGTACCCGTTTGAACATCGACTATTTCCTCGAAGAAATCATGGACGAAGACCACATGCTCGATATCTACGAGTACTTTAAGGAATCCACAACCGACAAGATCGACGATGCCATGGACGAACTTGGTAATGATTATACCGAAGACGAAATTCGCTTGGTTCGTATCAAGTTCATTTCCGAAATGGCTAACTAAAATAAAAATAGAGGATGCATCCAAGGACGCATCCTCTATTTTTATTTTAAAATGCGAGACCTACTCGGAAACCGAAGTTGCTTACTTTATCCACTCCGTAAGTCAACAAGTGCCCCTTGTTGGTGGCATAGCTGTAGTAGGCTGCCACATGGAGGCCCGGTCTATATACCCATGGGAAGATGTTGGCTCCGATTTCCGGCGACACATAAAATCCCCAGGTGTTGTCCGTTTCCTGCAAGGCGTTGAACTCTGTTTTCAAGCGGGCATATTGTGGACCCAACTTCAAGCTGAAGTAAGGTTGGAACAAACCTTCGCGGTTGAAGGTGTAGCGACCTACGACTCCGAATGGAAGTTGGAAGAGTGTATGTAGCTGGTCGGCATTCAAGGCACTGTTTCCGGTCGGGTGCATGGTCTGTCTTGGAATGTATTTATGGTTGCTGTGGTAATCTAGGAAACCACCTGCCGAGAAGTTGTCTGTCAAGTAGTAACCCCCTTCGAAGTTCATACCCCATCCACTACCTTTCTTTACGAACTCAGTACCTCTTGGGAAGTTGAATTGCCAGTCTATGTTCCCATAATAGTTCCCGAGTGTCTGTGCCTGGCTTGGCAATACGAATCCGATGGCTATGGCGGCCAGTGCCAGCCATTTCATTGAAAAACGTTTCATTGTCTTCATATCTTTTGGTTTAATGGTTTTACATCATTTGTTTGTTAAGTAAGTCGATTGGCTGAAAGCTTGTGCTACGGCCTGTGCAGCCAGTTCGACATTGACTTGCGTATTGCCACTCAGCATGCCCGTCATGTAGACTGTCCACAAAACCGGCAATTTTTCAGTCTGTCCTTGTGGTGCGTCCAAGTTTAACAATTCTGTCAGGAACGAGCCGGTGCTGTACGAGTAGTTCACGGCATACGGATAATACCAACCGCCGCCCCAGTTTCCCCAGTAAGGCACATCCCAGTATCCTGGATATCCCCACCACCATTCCGGATAGCCGTAGTCGGTAAACATATACGTATTCTTGACGTAGCTCAGTTGCAATCCCAAGTCGGCATCTTCACGGTTGGTTACACGGGTGTAGCCACGGTTGTCCATGTTGAACAGATACGTGTCGATGATTTTCTGTGCATCGGCATCCTTCCAATATTCTTGCTGCTTGTTGTCGCCGATAATCAGGATGCTGTCTGGCAAGTAATAGGTGCTGAACTGTTGGAAGTTCGCACTTTTGTCGTAGCTGGTATATACCACATACTTTTTGTCCAGCTTATCCGTGTCGGCATCTTTTTCGCATGCAGTGAAAGCGAACACTGCCATGATCAAAGGAATAAATTTCTTCATACTTCTGTATTTTTTTTAGATTATACGATAACTTCCCTTTTGGTACCTTGGGCTGTTTGTGAATCAAGAACATTTCTTGTCAGGAAAAGTTCGCCGGCGGCACACTTCTTCCTATATTTTAAGGGTTGTTACAAAATCGGGAAAACTTCTTCAGGAACTTCAGACTGGTTGAGGCTGAGAGGGTTGCCCTGAAGTTCCCGGCTGAATTTCCGTGAAACTTTCTGCCTGATATTGCCGGGATAATCCAATCTTTTATTACTTTTGTAGAAACTGAAATCCGATGATTATGAAACACACATTTATTGCAAGCTGTCTGCTGGGATTGTTATGCTGGAGTTGCGGTTCCTCGCCCAAGCAGGAAACCTCTACCCGTCCGGGATACGATTATTATGTAGCGGCCTTCATTTGGCCCTCTTGCCACGACGACTCGTTGGGCCGTGCCCATCTGTGGCCTCAAGGTCACGGCGAGTGGGAAGTCATTCAAAAAGGAAATTCCCGTTTCGAAGGGCATTATCAGCCCAAGCAACCGTTGTGGGGATACGAACACGATGACGACCCCCGTGTGGTGGAACGTTGGATCGATACCGCTTTGGAGTATGGCGTGAATACCTTTATTTATGACTGGTATTGGTTTATGGACTATCCCTATCTGGAAGGAGCCCTCAACGACGGTTTCTTGAAAGCCCGCAATAACGAACAGATGAATTTCTACATCATGTGGGCCAACCATGTGGTAGCCAAGAACTACTGGAACTATCACTTGCATGGCGACGATACCTCCGTGCTTTTCGACCCCAAGGTCAACTGGGATCAGTTCAAGACCATTGTGGCCCGTGTCATCAACCAATATTTCACACGTCCCAATTATGTGAAGATTGACGGATGCCCGGTGTTCGGCGTGTTCGATATCAACCAGTTCATCCAGAGCTTCGGTAGTACAGACGAGGCAGCCAAGGCTATGGCTTACTTCCGCGACGAGGTGATTAAGGCCGGTTTCAAGGGACTTCATATACAGGAAAACAAGGGTGGTGGCGGTTTCCTTTCCGACCAACAGATAGCCTATGCCAACGAGTATGTAGAAAAGTTGGGTGTCAACAGCATGGCTTTCTATAACATGGGTGGTTTTGAATGCGACTACCTGAAGCATGGTCAGTCAGCTCTCGACATCCGCAAGCAATACGACGAAGTGTTCTCCATCCCTGTCTTCCCCACCGTGTCTATCGGATGGGACGACAGCCCCCGTTTCCCGGCCAAGGGAGCAGAGCATGTCACCCGTTTCAATCACTCGCCGCAAGTCTTTGCCACCTTCCTGCAAGCAGCCAAGGAGTATGCCGACAGCCATCCCGACCAGCCTCCTTTCATCATGATTAATGCCTGGAACGAATGGGTGGAAGGCAGTTACTTGCTTCCCGACCGCAAGTTTGGCTTTGGCTTCCTCGAAGCAGTCCGCGATGTGATGATCGAAGGAAAGTACGACCGCACACATTGATACCGTTGACGGGGTTTGGTCATACCAAAAGACCAAGCCCCGTCATGCTAGAAGGTTGAAATTCAACTGTTGATTCGCATACATCTGTGGTAAGGAAGATATTACCAACCACCGGGACCTCCACCCATGCCTCCGCCACCGGAACCATTATTGGAACTGCCGATGGTGGTAATCACGCTGCTTGAAGTAAACGACGTGAGTTGGGTTCCGCCACTCCATGTCCCTCCGTCATACCATCCATTCCAGCTATCCGTATAACTCGACAATGTTCCTCCCGAGGAAATGGTATATGTTTCTTTGGCTACAATGTCGGGACAACTGAAAAAGAGTGAAGCATTGCTCATGGTACGTGGGAACTCGAATGTCAATATAGGCTTAGACGAAGAATCCAAAACAGTTACTTTTTTACCCTTTGAGACAGATGCACCATTATACACTACACAGCGTTGTGAACTGCTTGACGATGGATTTGACTGCAAGGAACCACCGGTCGAGATGATAACTCCTCCATTGACCTTAAAGTTATTGCTATTGTCAACATCGATACCACCTTCCGGTGCACTGGTTCCGGATGCAATGACCAGACCTCCCGAAACAAGCAACGAGCCATTGGAGTCAATGCCGTCATTGTTGCTTGCGTAGGCATATACCTTGCCACCCGTCACATTGAATGCCTTAGCTGCATTGATGGCATCGTCGTAAGCATATACATAGACCTCTCCTCCTGTTATGTTCATTGTCCCTTTACTTTCCAAACCTTCCGAGCCGTCGCTTTTACCGGTAACGGAGATATTGAGTTTCCCTCCACTTATGGTGATATTCCCGTCAGCCTTTGCACCTTTGGGTGAAGAAGTGAGACTCGATGTATAAGTGTATTTTCCACCAGTGGTAGTAATGGTAGTTTCGCCCCCGGAAATGGTAATGTCCATATCGGCATTCAAACCCTTTCCGCCTGTCCCTGTGCTTTTAAGTGTATGTGTGCCACCCGAAATGGCTATCGCCCCGTCTGTCTTGATTCCCGCAGCAGATGACGTGTCGTTTTCATCGGATTCATAGATTGCTTTGCCTGAGGTATTCAGACATAGTTTTCCGCCTGCAACTTCTACATCCAAGTCACATTTTATGCCTTTCCCGGCTTCCGACGATAGGTTGGCATAAATCAAACCGCCTTTTACATAAACCCCGATGTTGTCGTCGCTGTCACCCTTGACATGAATGCCGTTCTTGGCAGCTTCGGTAATGGCGATGGTAACTCCCGGTCGCATCCAGAAATATCCGTCTGTCACGATACCGTGTTTATACTTCCCGGCAACTACCAAAGTCCCCGTACCGCTGAATACGAGATTGCCTTCGCTGAAGAAGCATCCCTTCCTGTCTTCGTCGGCATATGCATCCAGGTAGTAAGTATCGTCCGAATAAGAGGCAACATCGGTCAGACGGTTTGTTGTTCCTTCCTGCAGATGTACGTATATACGCTTCTTGCATTGGCTGTTGATGGCAGGTCCTTTCTGTGAAGTCAGTTCCACTCCGTCCAAGGTAAGCTTGAACTTCTTTTCTCCATAAATTTTCAGTCCTCCATCCTCGCTCTTCCCTTTGACAACAATCTCTACACCGGACACTGAATTAGTTTGCATATCCACGGTGGCGTACGCCCCTGAAATGTGATGCAGGATTTGATTGTTTGATGACTCCACAGAAACAGAAGCCCCATTGTAGGTTACTGTTACGGTGGAAGTAAAGGTATTCACCTCGTGAAAGAAGTCAGCATCCGTCCCCACCGCATCCAGGTGTGCATCATCCGCCTTCTCTCCGTTCCATTGTTCTATGGTGGAGTCAAATTCAGGCGTTGTTCCGTCATCGGATGATGTCCCGTTGTCATTTGCCATCCCACCGGGTATTTCACCCGGAAATTCATTCAGGAAGAAATCGTTGTCTGATGGTGTACACGCATAACTACCCATCACCAACAAAAGAAGCAATCGTTGCAACAATTTACATGCATTCATAACTACTGTATTTATAATTTAAACTTATATCCTATTCCTATGATATGTCCGGAAGCTTCATCATCATCTGCTTTGTTAATGTAACGATAAAACAGGCTTACAGAATGTTTCTTGCTGAATTTATAGTCGGACCCTATCGTATAGCGAGCCTTGTCAACAGCAAAGCCTTCGGACAATGAATTGTATATCTCATAAGAAACAAAAGGCCTGAACTTGCTTCCTTTAATATTATATTCCACCTCCAATCGGGAACGAAGAATATGTTTTCCCTTTGATTCTACCCATTCGTCGTCTTTGGGGGTCACTCCGTCTTCATCAAATTTGGGTACATATTGTTCTGTGCGATAGGTGTATTGGTAACGCTCACGCAATGCGAATGTGAATCTTTTCCATTCATAATTACCCGTCATGGCAAAGAAAGCCCTGTGTTTTGGTTGCCAATAAGGGGGTATGATATTTCCTTTCTTGGTAACTTCCTGTTCGGTCCGTTGATGGATGTAGGTATATCCGCCTGTCAGTTTCAGGAATGGCAATGCTTTGTAATCCAGGCCAATGGTTCCCGACCATCGTTCTGTGGAGGCAAAGCCGTCATGGGTACGATATTCACCTTCGACAAAGGCGTTCAGTCCTTTGCCGAGTTTTTTATTCATCTCTACCGATGTCCATAGGCTTTGTGCCCGTAATGCCGGGCATGCAATGATAACGGTCAAAATTGCAACAAATATTCTGTTTCTCATTTTCTATCTGTTTTCCTTAGGTAATTTCAATAATTTGTTTACACTATTGCCGGCTTCCGCTTCGTCGTCATAAAATACCTTGAGCATAGCCGTGTCACGCAAGAAGTCGATGGCACCGACTTCCACCCTCGTAATCGACAGTCCGAGACGATCCTTCAAATCCTCCATCAATTCTTCGCGGCGTTCGGGTTTGATAAGCTCTATTCTATCATACAAAACAAGTTTCTCTGACAGATGTTTCAGCCACGGCAAGTTTTCGCTCGTACGTATGCAAAGCAAGAAGATAAGGTTTGCTACAACCAATTCCGCATAGCTCAGCGTAACGGCAAGAGCATTGATGACAGACACGGCGATAATCACGAACAAATAGGTCATTTCACGCACAGACATAGACTCTGTGCGATACCGGATAATGCCAAAAATAGCAAACAGTCCGAGAGCAAACCCGACCTTTATCTTTACGCTTCCCAACAGGAATATCAGGAAAAAAATACTGACACTTATCATTGCAAACGTAAAATAATAATCCTTACGCAGGCTCTTCGGATAGTACATCTTATGGATGATTATCCATATAAAGAACGCATTGAATGCGAAACGGAGCAAAAGTTCGCCCATACCACCCGTATCCATTAACGGTGTGTCTAAAAATTCGAGTTCTTCCATATTCTTTATTATATTAAAACTTAATATCCATTGAAATGTCACATAGCTTCTTGATATGCCGAATTCGTGGCTTGAATCTGTTATGCTTCAACTTGTCGTTTGTAAGTGCCATTCCCATACAATACTTGCTGAACTTTGCCGGATGAACACGAATCTCTCTCAGAATCTCCATAATAGGAGACCAGGAGTTGCCGTCACGTTTCAATTCGATGATGACCAAGCGGTTTAATCCGCAAGCAGTTCCTGTCGGGATATGTCGGAATCGCAGATGAATGTCAATGGTCAGCCGTTCCGTCATATTCTTGTTGACCAATGTGATTCTTGAGAAACGGTTCTCAATCTGTCTTAAAAGCATATCAGAGGAGTAGTTGCCATACATCCCTATGAAGTCGTCAAACAACCCTTTTTCTCCGGCCATGTAGGGGATGCGTACCTTTTCAGTCCTGCCTTTATGGTTCTTGTTCTTTATCTCCAAGAATGATTGATGGGAATTCTCATAACTCCGGATACGTATTTTTTGCCTTTTCTTACGCCCACGCAAATGTTCCATATACATATCCGTATCCGGTGTGTCATAATAAAGCGTATGGTAAGGCATCATGAACTGCCCGTCGATTTCTTGCACAAAATAGAAATCTTTTGCTTGTTTCAAGATGAAAACCAAGAAAGGAAGTGTTGTTACATACTTTGTATCGATACGGTTCATCAATCGTACTTTCTTCATTTCTTCCAATTGGATAGATTCATATGTTCCCAATATATTGTCCATTTATCTGCTTGATTTTCCTACAGACATATTCTGTAAATAGTTTGTCAATTGTTCTTTGTATGAATTTCCTATCGGGATGCAGGTATTCTTGTCCATCACAATTCTGTTGCGGTCAATCTCCTTTATTTGTTCTACATTTACAATCCAGGAACGATGTACCTGTATGAAATTGGAGGGAAGCACACTTTTGATGCCTGCAAATGTGGCGTAAGTAACCAATGGCTTCGGACTGTCAATCAATGTTATGCGCAAATAATCACTTAATCCCTGAATGTATCGGATGTCTTCGG
>CAZJFI010000048.1:8063-10973 GCA_964545265.1 uncultured Phocaeicola sp. | reverse complement strand
TAAACCGCATCATTATGATTACTTATCAGACAGAGGGTACTGGTATGCCCGATATTAAAAAGAGAGAAACCACCGGATGGATCAAGAATGTAGCTGCCACCTACGGGAAAAAGGTGGGCGAAATAGCGTACATCTTCTGTTCGGACGAGAAGATATTGGAAGTGAACCGTCAGTATCTGGAGCACGATTATTATACGGACATCATTACCTTTGACTACACCGAGGGAAACCGCATCGGTGGTGACTTGTTTATCAGTCTTGATACCGTTCGTACCAATGCCGAACAATTCAACCAACCTTATGAGCGCGAGCTCTATCGGGTAATCATACACGGCATCCTACACCTTTGCGGCATTAACGACAAAGGGCCGGGCGAACGCGAGATAATGGAAGAAGCCGAAAACAAAGCCTTGGAGATGCGGTAAAATATTGTACCGAAATAAAGAAACGAATCAATGGATTTTAAATACGACGTTATAGTTATAGGTGCCGGTCATGCCGGATGTGAAGCAGCTGCCGCCTCCGCCAATTTAGGCTCAAAAACATGTCTTATTACCATGGATATGAATAAGATAGGTCAGATGAGCTGTAACCCTGCCGTAGGAGGTATTGCCAAAGGACAGATTGTTAGAGAGATAGATGCCTTAGGGGGATATATGGGGTTGGTAACCGACCGTACCGCCATTCAATTCCGCATGCTCAACCGTTCGAAAGGACCGGCCATGTGGAGTCCTCGTGCCCAATGCGACAGAGGAAAATTCATTTGGGCCTGGCGGGAAATATTGGAGAACATACCCAACTTGCATATTTGGCAAGACACCGTAGAGGAACTATTGGTAGAAAATGGCGAAGTGGTAGGACTCACCACTTGTTGGGGAGTGACTTTCCACGCCAAATGTATTATCCTAACCGCCGGAACTTTCCTTAACGGATTGATGCACATCGGCCCTAAAATGTTGGCCGGTGGTCGTTGTGCAGAGCCTGCCTCCTATCATCTCACCGAATCCATCGCCCGCCATGGCATTACCTACGGACGAATGAAAACGGGAACACCAGTACGTATAGATGCCCGGAGTGTGCATTTTGAGCACATGGAGACACAAGACGGGGAGAATGATTTCCACCGTTTCTCATTCATCAGCGAGCCAAGAAAGCTCAAGCAATTACAATGCTGGACATGCTTTACCAACGAGGAATCGCACGACGTGCTCCGCAAAGGATTGTCGGAATCTCCCCTATTCAACGGACAGATTCAAAGCATCGGGCCCCGCTATTGTCCCAGTATCGAAACCAAGATTGTGACTTTCCCGGACAAGCCACAACATCAATTGTTCTTGGAGCCGGAAGGTGAAACGACACACGAACTATACTTGAACGGATTCTCTTCTTCACTTCCGATGAACATACAAATCGAAGCGTTGAAGAAGATTCCCGCATTCAAGGATTTGGTCATCTACAGGCCGGGATATGCCATTGAATACGATTACTTCGACCCTACCCAATTGAAGCATACCCTGGAAACAAAAGCGGTGAAGAACCTCTTTATGGCCGGACAAGTAAACGGAACTACCGGATACGAAGAAGCAGGTGGGCAGGGTATCATTGCGGGTATCAATGCGCACATCAATTGCCACGGAGGTGAGCCTTTCATCTTAGGACGTGACGAAGCCTACATAGGTGTACTGATAGACGATTTGGTAACCAAAGGTGTGGACGAGCCCTACCGTATGTTTACCTCGCGAGCCGAATATCGAATCCTGTTGAGACAAGACGATGCCGATATGCGACTGACTGAAAAAGCGTATAAATTAGGGTTAGTAAAACAAGACCGTTACGAAAAGCTCTGTAGCAAACGTGAAGCGGTAAACAACATCATTGAGTTTGCCAAGAAGTTTTCCATCAAAGCTGCACTCATCAACGATGCTTTGGAGAATTTAGGAACGAATCCGCTTACACGCGGTTGCAAGTTAATCGATTTGATTATCCGTCCACAAATCACCATCGAGAGCATTGCCGAATACATTCCTGCATTCAAGGAACTATTGAATAAGATAACCGACCGCAGAGAAGAAATCATTGAAGCGGCAGAAGTTCTCATCAAATACCAAGGGTACATAGATCGTGAACGGATGATTGCCGATAAGATACATCGTTTGGAAAGCATCCGCATCAAAGGGAAATTCGACTACAATTCATTGAATTCTCTTTCTACGGAAGCCCGCCAAAAACTGATGAAGATAGATCCGGAAACATTGGCGCAAGCCAGCAGAATACCGGGTATCTCGCCAAGCGACATCAATGTTTTGTTGGTTTTACTTGGCAGATAAACCAAAATGTTTCACGTGAAACAATACGTTTAATACTTTAACAATAAATCACTGGTTATGAACAAAGAACTTTTGTTGGCTAATTTAAGAGAAATACCCGACTTCCCTATTCCAGGTATATTATTCTATGACGTTACTACATTATTCAAGAATGCGGAATGCCTGGAAGAAATACTAAACAGCTTGTATGAAATCTATAAGGACAAAGGCATTACGAAGGTAGTAGGTATTGAATCAAGAGGTTTTGTATTGGGTGCTGCTTTAGCAGTAAAACTAAACGCTGGATTCGTAATGGCAAGAAAGCCGGGTAAACTTCCGGCAGAAACGGTTGAAGAAACATATACCAAGGAATATGGTGCCGATTCCATTCAAATACATAAAGATGCCATTACAGAAGAGGATGTAGTATTGTTGCACGATGATTTACTCGCTACAGGGGGAACCATGGCAGCTGCCCATCGATTGGTTCAAAAATGTGGAGCAAAAGAAACATTCATCAATTTCATCATTGAATTGGACGAATTGAACGGTAGAAAAGCATTCCCCGAAAACACCGAGATTACTTCACTTATAGTGAAATAAA
>CAZJFI010000048.1:0-7963 GCA_964545265.1 uncultured Phocaeicola sp. | reverse complement strand
AAAAGAAAATGGCCGAATCCAACGTTAACGAATATCTGAAAGGGATTGTTTCAAACCTCCCTGAAACACCGGGCATTTATCAATACATGAATGCCGAAGGAACCATTATATACGTTGGAAAGGCTAAAAATCTGAAACGAAGAGTATCTTCTTATTTCAATCGGGAGCACCCCAATGGAAAAACCCGAATACTGGTCAGCAAGATAGCCGACATTAAATACATTGTGGTAAAAACCGAAGAAGATGCTCTCTTATTAGAAAACAACTTAATCAAGAAATACAAGCCTCGTTACAACGTATTGTTAAAGGACGACAAGAGCTACCCTTCCATTTGTGTGAGCAATGAATATTTCCCCAGAGTATTCAAGACAAGGAACATTATTCGCGATGGATCCAGCTATTATGGGCCCTATAGTCATGTGCCTTCCATGAATGCCTTATTGGAGCTAATTAACAAATTATACCCCTTGCGTACTTGCAGACATAGCCTGACACCTGAAAACATCCGAGGGGGTAAATTTGATATATGCTTGGAATATCACATCAAAAACTGTAAAGGTCCGTGCATCGGGAAACAATCGCACGAAGACTATATGAAAGACATACAAGAAGTGAAAAGTATCCTAAAAGGAGATACACAGATTGTATGCGATCTGTTGATGGATGAAATGAAGGCATTGGCCATGGAAATGCGGTTTGAAGAAGCGCAACAAGTTAAAGAAAAATACGAATTAATCGAAAACTACCGTTCCAAGAGCGAAGTGGTAAACCGATTTATTCATAATGTAGATGTATTCTCCATTGAAATGGATGAAAGTGTAGCATACATCAACTACCTGCATATTACAAACGGATGCATCAATCAGGCCTTCACTTTTGAATATAAGAAACGATTGAATGAGACCAAAGAAGAACTCTTACAACTTGGCATCGTTGAAATGAGAGAAAGGTATAAGAGCAATTCACGCGAAATAATCGTGCCTTTCGAATTGGATATGGAACTGAATAACGTAACGTTCACCATACCGCAACGAGGCGAGAAGAAACATCTGTTGGGATTATCCATCTTAAATGTAAAACAATACAAGGCAGATAGGGTAAAACAAGCGGATAAACTGAATCCGGAACAAAAGAAGACAAGGATACTGAAAGAAATACAAGAGCAACTACACATGACAAAAATGCCCGTACACATCGAATGTTTTGACAATTCAAATATATCGGGAAGCGATGCGGTGGCGGCATGTGTGGTATTCAAAATGGGGAAACCCAGCAAGAAGGATTATAGAAAGTTCAACATCAAAACCGTGGAAGGGCCCGACGATTACGCATCCATGAAAGAGGTGGTAAGAAGGCGATATACCAGGGCTATAGAAGAAGGTACACCCCTACCCGATTTAATCATAACCGACGGTGGAAAGGGACAAATGGAAGTGGTTCGGCAAGTGATAGAAGATGAACTGCACTTGAACATTCCCATTGCGGGATTGGCGAAAGACAACAAACACCGTACATCGGAATTGCTTTATGGATTTCCACCACTGACCATTGGCGTAAAACAAAGTACACCCTTGTTCCATCTATTGGAAAACATACAGAATGAAGTACACCGTTTTGCCATCACATTCCATAGAGACAAGCGAAGCAAGAGCCAAATTGCATCGGTATTGGACAACATTAAAGGAGTAGGTGAAAAGCGGAAGGCAGAGCTATTGAAAACATTTAAAAGCGTTGCCCGTATCAAACAGGCATCAATGGAAGAGATAGCGGCTATAGTAGGAGAAGGTATCGCTAAAAATATCAAAGAAAAGCTTCAAGAATAAAGGATATTTCCTACCTTTGTAACTATTATGAGAATAGTAATACAACGAGTAAGTCATGCTTCGGTTACCATTAACGGAGTATGCAAGTCGGCCATTAAGGAAGGCTTTATGATATTAGTAGGCATAGAAGAAGCTGATAATCAAGAAGATGCCGATTGGCTAAGCAAAAAAGTCATCAACCTTAGAGTCTTTGACGATGAAAACGGAGTGATGAACAAATCTATTTTGGAAGCTGGTGGCAATATATTGGTAATCAGCCAATTCACGCTTCATGCATCCTATAAGAAAGGCAACCGTCCATCTTATATACATGCCGCACGACCGGAAACGGCCATTCCTTTATACGAATACTTTTGCCGGAAATTGAGTGAAGGATTGGGTAAAGAAGTAGGTACCGGAGAATTTGGAGCAGACATGAAAGTTGAATTACTGAACAATGGTCCTGTAACCATTTGTATGGACTCTAAAAACAAGGAATAATGACCATCGAAGAAGCCCAAAAACAAGTTGACCAATGGATAAAGACCTATGGGGTGCGCTACTTTAGCGAACTCACCAATATGGCCGTACTGACGGAAGAAGTAGGTGAATTGGCCCGTATTATGGCAAGAACCTATGGAGACCAATCGTTTAAAGCCGGTGAAAAGCACGATTTGGGCGATGAAATGGCCGATATTTTATGGGTACTTATCTGTTTGGCCAATCAAACAGGAGTCGATTTGACGGAAGCTTTTCAAAAGAATTTGGAGAAGAAAACATCAAGAGATAAAGAAAGACATAAAAACAATCCCAAACTATAAGATATGGAACATATTCACGATTGTAATTGCGGTCATGAACATCACGACCACGAAGAAATGCAGAGCAAATATTCATTGGCACTCGGTAAATACAATACCCATCTGAATGACGATGAAATCATGGAAAAGGTGAATGTACTTATCAGTAGACACCTCAATGAAAACAATACATTGGATGTAAAGAAACTGCTCTTCAATTGCATTGACCTCACTACCCTAAAGTGTACAGACACCGAAGAAAGCGTCATGAAATTTACCGAAAAGGTGAATGATTTGGCCGATAAATATCCTGATTTGGAAAATGTAGCTGCCATTTGTGTGTACCCGAATATGGTAGAAATAGTAAACGATACATTAGAAGCCGATCATGTCAATATCGCTTGCGTATCAGGCGGTTTTCCATCATCACAAACTTTCATGGAAGTAAAGGTGGCCGAAACAGCTATGGCGCTTCATACCGGAGCCGATGAAATAGACATAGTGATACCTGTAGGCAAATTCCTTAGCGGAGATTATGAAGGAATGTGCGATGAAATCGAGGAATTAAAGGATATTTGTGGTGAAAAGCCACTGAAAGTAATACTGGAAACAGGAGTACTCAGAAGCGCTTCAAACATCAAGAAAGCAGCTATTCTCGCTATGTATTCGGGAGCCGACTTTATCAAGACATCTACAGGTAAAGAAAGTATTTCAGCCACTCCGGAAGCAGCATTGGTTATGTGTGAAGCCATTCGCGACTATTACAAGGAAACTGGAAGAAAGGTGGGATTCAAAGCAGCCGGTGGTATTGACAATGTTCAAAAGGCACTCGCCTACTACACTATTGTTAAAGAGACATTAGGTGAAGAATGGCTGAACAACAAGCTATTCCGTATAGGTACCAGCCGATTGGCCAACTCGCTATTGACAGAAATCCTTGGAGAAGAAGTAAAAGTCTTCTAAACAAAAGGGATACATTAAGAAAAAGGAATAATATACTTGTTGACACTCCATTGTGTCATCCTGAGGAACATTATCCGTGTCATCCTGACGACCATAGGGAGGAAGGATCTGTGTACACCCACTTTGTGTATTCAGATTCTTCGTCTCTTCGTCTCTTCGTTCCTCAGAATGACACAACATAATGATAGCATGTTTTCATTTTGACACAGCCTTCAAATTTTATTAGGACACAACCTCTTTATTTTGTTCGATTGATTACATAATCTATATAAGCAGCAAGTGCATCTCTCACATCGGGAGTAGTTGCGGAAGGCAACAAATCGAGCGCTTTGTTTCGATAGTCCATCATAACTTTTTGCGCATACTCAATACCACCTTGTTGCTTTACATATTCGATGAAACCTTCAATTTCTTCTTGTGTAGCTTCCAACGAACGGATACGATAAGCCAAAGCACGCATGGTTTCGTCAGCAAAATGATTCAATACAAAAAGAGCTGGGAGTGTAAGCTTACCTTCACGCATATCATTACCGGTAGGTTTACCAACATCCGATGTAAAGTAATCGAATATATCATCCTTGATTTGGAATGCGATACCTATCATTTCACCGAAAAGAGAAGCATTTTGCTCGATTTCATCGGTAGATTTAGTAGAAAGAGCACCTGCTTCGGCACAAGTGGAAAATAAAGAAGCCGTTTTCTTACGCAAGACTTCAAAATAAACATCTTCACTAAAATCAACAGCTTCGGTATTCGACAACTGTACAATCTCACCTTCGGAAAGGTTTTGTCCTAATTTGGCTACCAGATTGACTATTCGGATATCTGAAGTCATTGCTGCTTCCTTCAAACTTGAAGCTAAAAGATAATCGCCAACCAATATGGAGACTTTATTATCATAAAGGGCATTGACCGACTTCTGACCACGACGTTTGTCACTCTCATCCACCACATCATCGTGTACCAAACTGGCTGTATGTAACAATTCTAAAGAAATAGCAGCATGATAAGTTGCATCAAGCACTTCTCCATATACCTTTGCCATAAGAAGCACTAACATGGGACGCATCATCTTTCCATTCCTTTGTTTAATGTAAGTAATCACTTCATTCAACAATGGATTGGAACTTTGAAGTGAAGCATCAAACATCTGTTTGAACACTTCAAATTCTTGCATTATCGGTCCTTTAATTTGTTGCATTACGTTTCAATAACAATTTTAAGCCACAAAATTAAGAATAAAACACGGAATACGGTATTTTTTTGTACTTTTACCATGAAAAAACAAATATTTTTAAGAATGGAGAAGCTTTTTCTACTCGATGCGTACGCATTAATATACCGTGCATACTATGCATTAATCAAAAATCCCCGTATTAATTCGAAAGGATTCAATACTTCGGCGGTATTGGGATTTGTCAATACATTGGAAGATGTACTCAAAAAAGAGAATCCTACGCACATCGGTGTAGCTTTCGATCCTTCGGGACCTACCTTCCGCCACGAAGCCTATGAACAATACAAGGCACAACGCGAAGAAACACCCGAAGTAATCCGTCTTTCTGTTCCTATTATAAAGGATATTATCCGTGCTTACCGCATTCCTATACTCGAAGTATCGGGCTTTGAAGCGGATGATGTCATTGGTACCTTAGCTACAGAAGCCGGGAAACGGGGTATAACTACCTACATGATGACTCCCGATAAGGATTATGGCCAACTGGTCAGCGAAAATGTCTTTATGTATCGTCCTAAATATGGCGATAAGGAATTTGACGTAATGGGAGTAGAAGAAGTAAAAGCGAAGTTCGACATTGAATCTCCATTACAGGTTATTGATATGTTGGGACTGATGGGCGACTCGTCTGATAATATTCCTGGTTGTCCGGGTGTAGGAGAAAAGACCGCTCAAAAGTTAGTCGCCCAATTTGGAAGCATTGAAAATCTACTTGAACACACCGATGAGTTAAAAGGTGCACTCAAAACAAAAGTAGAGAATAATAAGGAAATGATTCTCTTCTCCAAATTTTTGGCAACCATTAAAACCGATGTTCCCATCGAGTTAAATTTGGAAGACTTACAAAGAGAAGCACCCGACGAAGAAGCATTGCGGAAGATTTTTGAGGAAATGGAATTCCGCTCTCTTATGGAACGTGTATTCAACCGTGAGAAAAAAAGTACTACGACTGAAAATACAATCAAGAAGCCGGTTGGTCAACCCGACCTCTTCAATGGTCAGCTTTCTTTGTTTGGTGACACCCCTACCCCATCCACCGCTTCGAAAGGCCAAAAACAAGGCGATTTGTTTGCAGAATTTGCGGACGAGGGGCAAGGCGATTCAAAATTTTCAAATCTCGTGAATTTGGAAAGCCTTTCATATAATTATCAACTTATTGATAATGAAGATAAAAGAAAAGAATTACGTACAAAGTTAATTACATCTGAAATTCTCGGTTTAGATACAGAGACTACAAGTACAGACCCCATCAATGCCGAATTGGTTGGAATGAGCTTCAGCATTCAGGAAAATGAAGCTTATTATGTACCGATACCCGCTAATCAAGACGAAGCTTTAAAAATTGTTAATGAATTTAAGGAAGTCTTCGAAAACAAACAATCCTTGAAAGTGGGACAAAACATCAAGTATGATATGTTGGTGTTGTCGAACTATGGAATCGAACTTCAAGGTCCGATGTTTGACACCATGATAGCGCACTATGTCCTTCAGCCCGAATTAAGACATAATATGGATTACTTGGCAGAAATCTATCTGAATTATCAAACCATCCATATCGAAGAATTAATCGGTAGTAAAGGAAAGAACCAAGGCAATATGCGCGACCTTCCACCCGAAGCCATATACAAATATGCTTGCGAAGATGCCGATGTCACTCTGAAGCTTTACCATATCCTAAAGAAAGAATTGGAAGAACACCAAGTATCTTCTTTATTCTACGATATCGAAATGCCATTGGTTCCGGTACTCGCTTATATGGAAAGGAACGGTGTACGAATAAATTCAGAAACACTGAAAGAAAGTTCGCTTCACTTCACCTCCCGTATGCAAGAAATAGAAAAGGAAGTGCACCAATTGGCCGGTATGGACTTTAATATTGCTTCTCCCAAACAAGTGGGTGAAGTTCTATTCGACAGATTGAAAATTGTAACCAAAGCCAAGAAGACCAAAACAGGTCAATATGTTACCAGCGAAGAAGTACTCGAAAGCCTGAGGGGTAAACACGAGATTGTGGGAAAGATTTTGGAACATAGAGGATTAAAGAAACTTTTGGGTACGTATATCGATGCCCTACCCCTCTTGGTCAATCCCAAAACTGGGAAAATACATACTTCGTTCAACCAAACCGTTACGGCAACCGGTCGACTAAGCTCCAGCAATCCGAACTTGCAAAACATTCCTATCAGGAACGAAGACGGAAAAGAAATACGAAAAGCTTTCATTCCCGAAGACGGATGTGAATTCTTCTCGGCCGACTATTCTCAAATTGAATTGCGTATTATGGCTCATCTCAGTGGCGACAAGAATATGGTTGAAGCATTCCGTGAAGGAAACGACATCCATGCAGCTACCGCCTCAAAAATCTATAAGATAGCATTGGAAGAGGTAACGCGCGAGCAACGAAGCAAAGCAAAAACAGCCAATTTCGGCATTATTTATGGCATCAGTGTATTCGGCCTTGCCGAACGGATGAACGTGCCTCGTAGCGAAGCCAAAGAACTGATAGACGGATATTTTGAAACGTATCCCCAAATCAAGGAATACATGGATAAGAGTATAGCGGTGGCGCGCGAAAACGGTTACATCGAAACGATATTCGGACGAAAACGCTTCTTACCCGATATCAATTCACACAATGCCGTTGTTAGGGGGTATGCCGAACGCAATGCCATCAATGCACCGATACAAGGTAGTGCTGCTGATATCATCAAAGTAGCCATGGTAAAGATATACCAACGGTTCATGCAGGAAAACATCCGTTCGAAGATGATTCTTCAGGTACACGATGAACTTAACTTCAGCGTTTATCCGGATGAGAAGGAAAAGGTACAACAAATTGTCATCGAAGAAATGGAGAAGGCATATGCCATGCAAGTTCCTCTTCGTGCCGATTGTGGTTGGGGCAACAATTGGTTGGAAGCACATTGATTTCTTTTCCTAATTTCCAAAAGAATAAGTATCTTTGCACCCTGAAAATAGATAATCATCAAAAAAACAAATAAATATGGCATTAAAAGCAGGTATAGTAGGCCTTCCCAACGTGGGAAAATCTACCCTATTCAATTGTCTGTCGAGCGCAAAGGCGCAGAGTGCGAACTATCCTTTTTGTACCATCGATGCACAACAAGGACAGATTTCCGTACCCGACGAAAGACTGAACA
>CAZJFI010000047.1:0-11292 GCA_964545265.1 uncultured Phocaeicola sp. | reverse complement strand
CACACCACCGTACATGCGGGTCCGCATACGGCGGTTCCCTATTTGCGATGAACACACATTGTAGAGTTGCATACACGTTAGAGGATTCTATTGCTCAAACGTCCGTATCAGTACAACACATCTCCGTAGTATTCACTTCCGTGAGTTTATGGTCGTCATTGTCATTAGATATGTGCGCTTCCACATATTTCTCGGATTCCGTCCTACCATTCTGTGGATAGTCTTATTTCTGCACTTCACTCCATGAGATGAGTAACCATGTTCACTTAATAGGGTTCGGTCCTTCCCTGTCTTGCAGGTACTATGACCTCGGCTGACTTCTCGCAGTTCGTTGTTACTACTTGCCAAACGGCTCGTCTGCGAGACCTCCCCAGATAAGAACATGCTCTTTCCGCCTTATGCCTGCCGCATTTACCCACATGTATTCCGAATGACTATCGGGCTTTGACTTCTGTTGCAGTCTTACCCTACATGTAGGCCTTGTATGCGATTTCTGTCCGTCAGGCCAGACTTTTGCCGCCGGCTTCCTTCAGATTCCACCTTACGGTGGACACGCTTGCCTTTGGCTATATGCTTCCCGTCATTAGGGCGCATTAGGGACTTTCACCCATTAGAACATGCCCATGCTGGGCGTATATGAAAAAAGGATGCTCCAACGATGCATCCTTTCTCTAAAATCACATTCGTCAAATTTACCTTAAATATTAATATGCACGAGCAAATAATACGCGACGGGCAGAAGGCTTACCTGTTACCATGTCTACACCCGGTGTGAGGCTTTCTTCATCAGCATCGTATGGCAGACAACGGATAGTAGCCTTGGTTTCTTCCTTGATACGCTCTTCGGTTTCGGGAGTACCGTCCCAATGAGCCAGAATAAAGCCGCCCTTTTCGATTTCTTCCTTGAATTCTTCGTAGGTATCTACCTTACGGGTATTTTCCAAACGGTAATTCAATGCCTTCTGATAGATGTTGGCCTGAATTTCGTCGAGCAAGTTCTTTACGTATTCTTCAATGCCATCGAACGATACGGTCTGCTTTTCGAGGGTATCGCGACGCATCACTTCCAGGGTATTATTTTCGAGGTCGCGGGCACCCATTACGAGACGTACGGGTACTCCCTTGAGTTCGTAATCGGCAAACTTAAAGCCCGGACGCTTGTTGTCAGCGTTGTCGTACTTCACGCTGATACCCATAGCCTTGAGGTTGGCTACAATACCGTCTACCTTTTCGTTGATCTTGGCCAATTGTTCATCGTTCTTATAGATAGGCACGATAACTACCTGAATAGGAGCCAATGCCGGAGGAAGAACAAGACCGTTATCGTCTGAGTGAGTCATGATGAGAGCACCCATCAAGCGAGTGGATACGCCCCAAGAAGTGGCCCAAACATAGTCGAGTTTGTTATTCTTGTCCACAAATTGCACATTAAATGCCTTGGCGAAGTTCTGACCAAGGAAATGCGAAGTACCGCATTGAAGGGCCTTACCATCTTGCATCAAACCTTCTATGGTATAGGTATCGAGGGCACCGGCAAAGCGTTCATTGGCACTCTTTACACCCTTCACCACGGGCACGGCCATGAAGTTTTCGGCGAAATCGGCATATATACGGAGCATCTGACGTGCTTCGGCTTCAGCTTCTTCGCGAGTGGCATGAGCGGTATGTCCTTCCTGCCACAAGAATTCGGCGGTACGGAGGAAGAGGCGGGTACGCATTTCCCAACGCATTACGTTAGCCCATTGGTTGCAAAGGATGGGCAGGTCGCGATAGGAATTAATCCAATTCTTATAGGTACTCCAGATAATGGTTTCGGAAGTAGGACGGATAATGAGTTCTTCTTCCAGGCGAGCAGCTGGATCTACCGTTACACCCGATCCATCAGGAGCGTTTTTCAAACGATAGTGAGTTACCACCGCACATTCCTTGGCAAAGCCTTCTACGTGTTCGGCTTCGCGACTGAGGTATGATTTAGGAATGAGCAAGGGGAAATAAGCGTTAACGTGACCGGTTTCCTTAAACATTTTGTCCAACTGGGCTTGCATCTTTTCCCAAATGGCGTATCCGTAAGGCTTGATGACCATACATCCACGCACGGCCGATTGTTCGGCCAAATCGGCTTTTACTACCAATTCGTTGTACCATTGAGAGTAGTTTTCACTTCTCTTGGTAAGTCCTTTTAATTCTACTGCCATTGTTATGTTATGTTATTCGTTCTTTTACTTTCGATTTGAAACCGCAAAAATAATAAAAACAGAACAATTGCCAAAAGAAAAACTAAAAATACTCAAAATACCACCAATAAGTATGCCCAAACTTGCGACGCATGAAATTGCCTTCGCCGAGCTTTCCATGCAATTCCTGCTTCAACGAATCATACGATGCCCATTGTTGGAGCATAGCCTCATCAGTAACGGTAGGTTCAACGGACGGGTGCATCTTTTCGTACAGAAATAGGGCCTCGCGGTAATGTTGGGGCAAGGAATGGGGCTCGGCATCGTAAAGGGTGTGGCAAGCTTCAACAAATTCGGTGAGTTGCTTTTCAAGAAGCAGAGCCGAGAGGTAATATTCCAAGGTGGTATGATTGCCCGTATCTTCGTTGCATAGACGACGGAAGAATGGCAAAGCACGCTCACTTAGTTGGGGTCGGGCACCCAAATAGGTATAAAGGCTATCAGCCGTAAGGCGAAGGGTATTCTTTTCAGAAGCATCAATCAACAAGCCTTCGGCACCATAGCGTTGGGGGTACTGGAAAAGGTATTCGCCCATCTGACCTTCTTTGGACAAGGCATAGCTACGTAGGGCTGTTAGCGAACGGTTAGGATCGATAACCTTCGCCCCTATCTTACGCACTTGTTCCAACTGATTCTTGCGCAAAGCGGTCTCTACGGCAAGTTCATGGTGGAAATGGATATTGGTATTGCCAATGCTTACCGTCAGAAAAGCGAACAAAAGAAGAATCATGAGATTGCTACATACCAATATGCCGCTTTCCACCTCAACATCGAGCCACCAGCGGAAAAGGCGACGCAAAAAGAAAACCCCGCACACAAAAGCGACCAATGAAACCGGGAACAACCAATTCCAGCTTTGGCCAATACCCATTTGATACACGGAATAGTCTACATCGGTCATCACTCCCAGCAACAAGAAAGAAGGGAAATAAGAAAGCTCACGGATTACTCCTTTTAATCCCAAGAGCGCACAGATACCCCACCGAAGCAGAAGAAGTACCACAGATAAGACTAAAGCACACCAGAAAGGCTCATATTGCGTTTTTCCATCAGACAATGTGAAGTGAAGCGCCTCGAGCACATCGCATTGGAACACGTATAGATAGACAAAGCTGAATGTAAAGAAAAGAAGACCGCACGCAACCGTGAGGATGCGAGCGGTTCTTTTATAATTTGACGGGCGATTGGAGTTTGTCATACCCAACCTTTTACTTTCTTCAATACCACGGCCGAACGGGCAGGGATGTAAAGCTTGAGCCATTCCTTCTTTTCCTTCTTATAGACGGGATCGAAGTTAGTGAAGTGGCGGATGCCATCATCGGACAAGCCATTGCCTCCGAACTGTACGGCATCGGTATTGAGCACTACATCGTATGCACCTGATTTAACCAGGAATCCATAACCTTCGAAAGACTTGGTAGGATTGAAGTTGAATACAAATATCAAATCCTTGCGCTGGTAAGCAAGAATCTGGTCGCCATCGTTGTGCCAAATTTCAACAACCTCTGAGTCTTGAATATCCTTCACACCACGGAGCAGATGCACCATAGCGCTATCGAAATCGCCCAAATAATGATAACACAAGTTCTTGTTGTCCACCAAATCCCATTGGCGACGGGCATATTTATGCGACCATCCGTTACCTTCGCGTGGAAAGTCAATCCATTCCGGATGACCAAATTCATTACCCATGAAGTTGAGGTAACCACCATTAATGGTAGAGGCAGTAAGCAAACGAATCATCTTGTGCAGGGCAATACCGCGATGTACGGTATAGTTTTCGTCACCCTTCTGGAAGTGCCAATACATATCGGCATCCACCAAGCGGAAGATAATGGTCTTGTCGCCCACCAATGCCTGGTCATGACTTTCGGCATAAGAAATGGTCTTCTCATCAGCACGACGGTTGGTTACTTCCCAGAACACGCTGCTCGGCTTCCAATCTTCGTCCACCTTTTCCTTAATGGTTTTGATCCAATAATCGGGGATGTTCATAGCCATGCGGTAATTGAAGCCATATCCACCGTTTTCTATAGGTGCGGCCAAGCCCGGCATGCCCGAAACTTCTTCGGCAATGGTGATAGCCTTGGAGTTGACTTCGTGAATGAGCTTATTAGCCAAGGTCAAGTAAACAATGGCATTATCATCTTGATGACCATTGAAATAGTCGGCATAGTTACAGAAGGCCTCTCCTAACCCATGACTATAATAGAGCATGGAAGTTACACCATCAAAGCGGAAACCGTCAAAACGGAATTCTTCCATCCAATATTTGCAATTAGAAAGCAGGAAGTGAAGCACTTCATTCTTTCCATAGTCGAAGCAGAGGGAATCCCAAGCAGGATGTTCGCGACGACCACCAGGATAGAAATATTGGTTAGGATCACCGGCAAAGTTTCCCAATCCTTCGTTTTCGTTCTTCACGGCATGTGAATGTACGATGTCCATAATCACCGCAACACCCATTTTATGAGCCGTATCAATGAGCTCTTTCAATTCTTCAGGAGTACCGAAGCGTGAAGAGGGCGCATAGAAACTGGATACATGATAGCCAAAGCTTCCGTAATAAGGATGTTCCTGAATAGCCATAATCTGAATACAATTGTATCCGGCGGCGGCTACACGTGGAAGCACCTTTTCGCGAAATTCATTATAAGTACCCACTTTTTCTTCCTGTTGCGACATACCGATGTGGCATTCGTAAATCATCAACGGATCAGTCTTGGCGCGGAACACTTTCTTGTGGAACTTATACGGATTTTCGGGTGCCCATACTTGTGCACTGAAAATCTTGGTGGCTTCATCTTGCACTACGCGATTGGCATAAGCAGGGATGCGTTCACCTTCACCACCTTCCCAACAAACCTTTAGTTTATACAAATCGCCATGCTTGATGGCATCGTGTTTGAGTTCGATTTCCCAAATACCTGCCGCACGCTTAACTTTCTTCAAACGATATTCGTGACGCACCTGCCAATTGTTGAAATCACCAATTAGGTATATATCCTTGGCATTAGGTGCCCATTCACGGAATACCCATCCTTTACGGGTACGGTGCAAGCCAAAATAAAGATAACCCGATGCAAATTCGGATAAAGTGCTCTTTCCGTTGCCGGTGAGTTCACTTTCTTTCTTAAGCACATTGTTGTAACGGCCTTCGATGGCTTCAGAAAATGGTTCGAGCCAAGGGTCGTTTTCAATCAATTTCAATTTAGGCAATGAGGTTCCTTCTTGCATATATCTACATTTTACTAAGTCATACCAATACTTTTACAATCACTTTCTTTACCCCATCAGGAGTTACACCTGGTGCATGTCCGTCTTCAGGGAAGAAGATGGCAAACATGCCCGGTTTAATGGTCAGATAACTTTCTGCAAGGCCTGGATAAAAGGTGATGTCCTTTTCAGCATTGTACTCAGCTTCAGGCAAATCAGCACGGGGAGTATATCCCATCACTTCCACGCCATCCAATGGTATCTGGATATCAATGAAACGATTGTGTGTTTCCAACTTGGCTTCTTCTTTCGTTTTGGGTCTTGCTTGTGCAAAGTTCACTACCAAATCGTCACCTTGAAGTTTTACTTTACCAATTTCATGTGCATTCAAATCAGTGGATTTCAAGAATTCAATTGCTTGTGCAAACAAAGGATTCAAAGAAGCATACTTTTCCAGATTTTCAATTTTATCTATTACCATAACGTTTTGATTTTAATGGTTTATAATCTTACATTATAAAAGTTAACATCACAAACTTACAAAATAAATTTGTAACGAACGATAAAAATACTAAGTATTTATTGTTTTTGAAGGACAGAAAGCAATTCTTGATGCAATTTACCATTGCTTGCAAGTACCTGACGCCCCGACCAACAATCGGAATTACCTTCGAAATCGCTTACTTGCCCACCGGCATTCATTAATATCAAGGCTCCGGCGGCTATGTCCCAAGGACCTAAAAAGGCTTCAATACGGGCTTCAAACCGACCGGCAGCTACATAGCAAAGTTCTACCGCGGCCGCTCCCTGCAAGCGAAGCCCGCCTACATTTCCATAAAGAGTATTTACCAGGTGATTGGCCATCGGCTTATAAGATTCAAAATCATAAGGAAAGCCTAAAGCGATAAAAGCTTCGTACAAATCAGAAACAGAGGAAACACTGATTTCACGTCCATTAAGATAAGAGGGAATGCCCTTATGGGTCCAATAGAGTTCGTCACGGCACACTTCGTACACCACACCTACCAAGAGTTCCTCACGATTACGCAAAGCGATGCTTACACAATAGGGAGCATTGTCATGAATGAAATTAGTGGTACCATCAAGTGGGTCGACCAACCAACAATATTCTTCGGTGGTAAGGCTCCCAGAACCTTCTTCGGCTATGAAGCCTGCCTCGGGCAACAGGGCACGTAACTTGGTGACTATCCGTTTTTCTGATTCCTTGTCTACATACGACACATAATCGTGTGCATGTTTTTTCTCTACCTTACTGGGGTTAAACGCCGCGCGTTCATTCCGTAGGAAAGTCCCCGCTTCGAGGGCTATCTTGCGGACTTCTGTAGTAATGAAATCCAAATCGAGCATAGTAATCTTATTTTTGGGATGCGTCAAGCATACCGAACTTATAGGTTCCCTTACGGATAACCTTTCCATCCTTATCTGTCTCTACAAACGCACCATGTTTCCGTCCTTGTTTGAAGAAGCCTTCGTATCGTACTCCATCTTTGGTCATAAGCACTCCTTTTCCTTCTTCTTTACCTTTGACAAACTGGCCTTTATAACGACTTCCGTCAGCAGTATACAGAGTTCCTTCGCCATCGGGCATATCGTTTTTCCATTCGCCATCGTATTCATCACCGTTGGCCCAAGTGTAATGCCCCTTTCCGCTACGTACATTATTTACCCATTGGCCTTCGTAAACGGCTCCATTGGCCCATGTCAAAGTGCCTTGACCATGTTGTTCACCACTCATGAACTCGCCCACATATTTATCCCCATTCTTGTGGTAATAAATGCCGTTTCCAGTGCGTTCACCAGCTACATAATCACCTTCATAACGATCTCCACTATTGAATTGGTAGATTCCTTTCCCATGTTGCAAATCATCTACCCAATCCCCCGTATAGCTATCACCATTGGCATAAACAAAAGTACCTTTTCCTTCGCGTAGATCGTCTTTCCATTCGCCATCGTATTTGGAGTTATCAGGCCATACCATAATCCCTTTTCCGTTCTTCTTGTCGTTTTTCCATCCACCTTCGTATTTGGCTCCTGCCTTCCACGTATAGGAACCTTTTCCACTACGTTGGTCTTCGTGCCACTGACCTTGATAAACATCGCCGTTATAATAATACATAACGCCATCACCTTGCTGATAATCGGCATACCACATACCTTCATACCGGTTGTTGTTCATGAAATAAAACGTACCCATACCGTGTTGTTGGTCTTGGAACCAATCTCCCACGTATTTTTCACCATCACGAAACATATAAGTACCTTGTCCCTGACGTTTTCCTTTCACATATTGTCCTTCATAAATGTCGCCATTCTTAAAAGTGGTTTTCCCTTTACCATTGGGTTTTTTACCTTTCAGCTCACCCATATATTGACCACCGTCCTTGAACTGATAGTTTCCTATCTTTATTTGGGCAGTCACCGGCAAACAGACTATCAATAAAGCAATTATAATGCTAATACATTTCTTCATCTTGAGAGTTTTCTTAAAAATTCCGTCAAATATACGACATTTGAGTGAAGTGGAAAAACGTAGGCTACACTTTTTTACCAGCTATCACTTCTATTAAGTTTTCTTTACATAAATATTTCTGGGCCAATATCTGGACTTCCTCACAAGTAATGCTTTGGATGGAATCTATCGAACGGACAAAGAACTCCTTATCCAATCCGCCTGTCTCAACATATATCCAGGCATCAGACAAAGAGAAAGGCCCTTCGTAAGAACGGCACCAATCACCCAACATATAGTTCTTCACCATATCAAGTTCGGCTTGTGGAACACGCTCGTTGCAAAGACGGTCCATTTCCTTATATACCTCGGTGATAACGGCCTCGGCATATTCATTGGCTGCTTCGGTACTAATGGCCAGCACACTGACACCCGGATAAGTTACAATACCTGCCCCAATACCGTATGTATACCCCTTATCTTCACGGATATTTGACATAAGGCGACTTCCGAAATACCCGCCCAAAAGAGTAACCATGACACGTGCCTTGAGGAAATCGGGGTGCAGACGGTCCATCACAAAACCACCCAATTTGATGGAACTCTGCAAGGCATCCTCTTTCTCGACAAAGAAACGTTTTCCCACTTCGGGGTGAGGTGTAATGGGTTGGAAAGAAGAGGCTTGAGAAACTTCACCCCATGGAGCATCCCCTAAGGTACGCTCTACACTCTGTATAATTTCGGGAGTAACCTTACCCGACAAGTAGATAGAACAATTGCCCGAATGATAATGCTGATGATAGAAACTCTTCAGGACTTCAGGAGTAAGTCGATCATAGTCTTCCACTTCCGCATATCTGCCCAAAGGATGTGCCTCGCCAAAGAGAGCCCGATTCAAGCACTTGCGTCCCATCATCTCCACACGGGTACTATTGATGAGGAAACGTTGCTTGTTTACTTCAACAACCACCTCCATTTCCTTTTCAGGGAATGTAGGATGCATCAACATATCGGCCACCAACTCTATGGTTTGAGGAAAATATTTATTCAATGAATATAGGGTAATGAAGCCACAATTGACGGATGAAGACAATTCCATCATAGCTCCATAATAATCCACCTTCTCGGCTATTTGTTGGGAAGTAAGTGATGTGGTACCTTCGCGCAACATCCGATTGGTGAACATAGCCTGCAACGCTTGTGTCTGATGCCATTGACCGGCACCAATCAGCAAATCGAAACGAACCACCTCTTCCATTCCTGCTCGGATAACATGAAGAGGGATTCCATTCTTCAAACGTTGGCTTTCAGGATATGTCACATTGATATTACTCAACGGACAGATAGGAGGAGGTACTTGACGATTCAAGTTCATGCTTTTCCGCCCTCCCTTTGTTTAAGGAATATTTCTGCTCTTTCCAAGTCTTCAGGCGTATCAATACCAATGGTTTCTACATCAGTAATTCCCACCTTGATGGTATAACCATTTTCCAACCAACGGAGTTGCTCAAGTGATTCGGCCTTCTCCAACGAAGACTGGGGCAAGGAAGTGATTTCCTTCAACACCTCAGCCCGATAGGCATACAACCCGATATGCTTGTAATAGGTATGACCTTGAAGCCACTCGCACTTATCAACATTGCGTTGGTAAGGGATTATGGAACGACTGAAGTACAAGGCATTCATCTGCTTGTCCACCACCACTTTGGGCGAATTGACATTTTCCAAGGCATCAAAACCGTCAGCTGGAGTAAAAGGTTTGACCAACGTAGCTATTTGGGTAGCCTCGTCATTGAAACAAGCCTTGATAGCTTCCAATTGTGAAGGTTGGATAAAGGGTTCATCCCCCTGGATATTCACTATTACATCATATCCCTCTCCCACCTTGGTAAAAGCTTCATAGCATCGGTCGGTACCACTTTTATGGTTTACCGAGGTCATCACCACCTTACCGCCAAAAGCCTTTACGGCAGCTTCTATACGCTCATCATCGGTCGCCACATAAGCTTCATCCAATATACCGGCCACTTGTTCGTATACTCGTTGTATCACGGTCTTTCCACCCAATAAAGCCAAAGGTTTGGCCGGGAAACGGGTCGATGCATATCTTGCAGGAATAATTCCAATAAATTTCATAAGCTTCTTTTGTATAATTTATGCAAAAGTACAAAAACATTTTCTACATTTGTACTCTAAACGGAAGAATTCATTATGAATGCGCATCATTGTCTGATTTGTTTGGGCTCGAATAAGGAGTACACACACCGGCTTGCCAATGCCCGCAAGGCTTTGTGCACACATTTTCCCGACATCCGTTTCGGCAAAGAAATGGAGACAGAAGCTATTGGGAGTCATTTTTTATCTCCGTTCGGCAACCAATTGGGGAAGTTCACCACAAACTTATTGCCCGAAGAGATACGCCCTTTGCTCAAACAAATCGAAAAAGACAATGGACGAATGACGGACGACAAGGTGAAAGGTATTGTAAAACTCGACATCGACTTATTGATGTACGATGACCAAATCTTGAAGCCCGATGACATGAAAAGGGACTTTGTCCTAAAAAGTTTGGAAGAAATCTGATGACAAGCCTTGCCGGTTGGCAAGCATTTCATCATTCAAACAAATTGTCCAACCCATCTTTCTCTTCAATGGCCGGTGCTTCGTCACTATCCAAGATATCCTTGCATGGGTCAAAGCCTTCGGGTATATCAAACTCATCTTCCTGAGAATAGCCCAACGACTTGTCGGCATATACCTTCTTCATATAAAGTCCCCAGATAGGCAATGCCATGGCGGCACCCTGTCCGTCGGTCATGTTATCGAAGTGGATATCACGTTCTTCTCCACCTACCCATGCACCCGATACCAATGTAGGAGTAAAGCCCATGAACCATCCGTCGGAGTTATTGTTGGTAGTACCTGTCTTTCCACCCATATCGGCGGTAATGCCATACACACGGCGTACGCGTCCACCTGTACCTTCGTTGATAACGGCACGAAGCATGATGAGCATCTTGTACACACTTTCTTCGCTGATCACTTCTTCCATGTGAGGAGTAAAATCGGCCAATACATTTCCTTCATTATCTTCGATGCGCGAGACAAAGAGAGGAGCCGTACGGATACCCTTATTGGCAAAAGCCGTATAGGCACTCACCATTTCGCCTACAGAGATTTCACAAGGACCCAAGCACAAGGATACCACCGGGTCTATCTGCTTGTTCTTCACGCCAAAGGAATGTATCAAGCGTACCAACTGATACGGGCTTAGTTTGCTCATCAGATAAGCGGTTACCCAGTTATCGGAGTTTGCCAATCCCCACTTGATGGTTACCATCTCACCATAACGTTTGGCACTTGCGTTAC
>CAZJFI010000046.1:0-11396 GCA_964545265.1 uncultured Phocaeicola sp. | reverse complement strand
TTTTTTGAAAATATCCTGCTACGAACATCCATTTGATTGAACAACTGAATGAAGAATAGAATAAAAGAAACCAATTTTGCTTTATGCTACATTTTTGTCGGATTGAATGCGTTATTATATTAAAAAGTAGAATGAAACATTTCTTGATTTGTATTGGAATATCCTTGTTTGTTACAGGTAGCCCTTTATCAGCTCAAACCAATCTTGAAATCCCTATATCCAAGAATGGAAAGAAAGATGTTGTACTAAAAAGAACAGGGTATACTGTTTCTTTTAATAAGGAGCATAACATCCCTAATTGGGTGGCATGGAAGTTGGATAAGAACCGATTGGTAGAAAAAGTGAACAGGAAAGGGTATCGCTTCAATCCGGATCCGGATATAAATGAAAGGGACGCAGTTGTTACACAAGATTATGCCAATAGTGGTTATGACAGGGGGCACATGTGTCCGGCAGGGGATAGTCGCTGGAGTGGACAAGCGATGAAAGAGAGCTTTTATATGACGAATATTTGTCCGCAACATCCTAACTTGAATGGTGGGGATTGGCATGAATTGGAGAAGGCGTGTCGTCGATGGGCTATGGAAGGTACTATCTACATAGTGTGTGGCCCTATCCTTTATAAGAATCCGCTTTATGGAACTATAGGGAAGGAACATAGAATACGTGTGCCGGAGGGGTTCTTTAAGGTGATATTGGCTGGAGTGGAGAAGGGGAAACCTCGTGCCATTGGCTTTGTTTATAAGAATACGGCCGGTAATAAGCCTCTCGATTCGTATGTAAACAGCATCGACCAAGTAGAACGAATAACGGGATTGGATTTCTTTTCGGCTCTTCCTGATGATGTAGAGAACCTGATAGAAAAGCAATATGATTTAGAGGTGTGGAAATAAAGAGGTTGTGTCAAAATAGAAATTTACTATTAATTTGTCATCCTGAGCGTAGCGATGGATCTGAACACATCCACTTTGTGCTTTCAGATTCTTCACTACGTTCAGAATGACACTACACATTGATAGCAAATTTCTATTTTGACACACCTACCACTTCGCTCAGAATGACAAAGTCATTGAACTGTTCAATTGTACTTATTTCTTGACAGCATCGGCTGCTTTCAGCATTTCTTGAACAGCGGTTTCCAATTGCTTGTCGATGCCGCGGAGGGCATCTTCGGGACGATTGTAGACTTCGATGTCGGGCATCAGCTGGTTGTTTTCCATGTAGTTGCCACGCATGTCTACACAACCTACTTGTGGTATACCAAATACGAGAGTAGGGTCTATCTGGGTTTCCCACCATACAGCTGTCATGGTACCCGGTACAGGAGCACCGATGAGCTTGCCGATTCCGAGTTCCTTGTATACCCAAGGGAATCCGTGGGCGTTGCTGTAATTGTCTTCGCACATCAACACGCAAGAGGGCTTGAGCCACTTGTTGAACGGATCGCTGCCGATGTAGTTGCCGTGGGGCACAAAGCGTTGGTATTCCTTGCCGCTAAGCAGGGTGGCGAGGTCGTCGTGTAACCAACCGCCTCCGTTATGACGAGTATCGACAATGACGGCTTCTTTCAGACGATTCTTTTCGCTGAGCAATTCGCTATATACGGTACGGAAGCTGGGGCTGTTCATGGCTTCTACATGTACATAGGCAATGCGTCCACCGGATAGCTTGTCCACAATTTCTTTATTGCGGTCTACCCAACGCTTATATAGCAATTGGTTCTGTTCACCAGTGCTGATAGCTTTGACGGTTACAGGGAAGCGCTTGCCTGTAACAGGGTTGTAGATAGAAAGCAATACTTTCTTGCCCGATTTACCTTCGAGGAGCGGGAAGTAGTCCTGACCTTTCAGAATGGCTTGTCCGTCTATCTTTTCGATAATGCAACCGGGGACGACTTCCGTCTTTTTCACGGCAAAAGGACCTTTCTTCAGAATTTCCTTAATCTTGAGTCCGTCACCATCGTAGGTTTCGTCATAGAATACACCCAAATTGGCTGTTGGGAGCGAAGCACCTGGGGCACGATAGCGGGCACCGGTATGAGAGCCGTTCAGTTCGCCTAACATCTCGCTCAGGAGTTCCTGGAAATCGTAGTTGTTGTTGATGGAGGGGAGGAACCGGCGATATGATTCACGATAGCCTTTCCAGTCTACTCCATGGATGTCTTCTACATAGAATTTGTCTTGTACTTGTTGCCATACATGGTCGAAGATATAGGCGCGTTCTTCGTATGGCTTGTAGTTGAAGATGGCTTCGAAGCTGATAGGTTTCTTGCTTCCATCCTTTACGCTGACCTTCTGGATGCCACTGCCTCCGCAAAGATAGATGTTCTCGCCTTTCTCGTCTTGAATCATCATGCCACGGCCCATACCTTTTACTACGAGCTTGGTGCGGTTTTCCTTCAAGTCTTGTTCCCACAAATCGAATCCGCTTTCGAAAGCAGCTTGATAGTATAGCTTGTCGCCCTTCTTGGTGAGGATGGCATCGCCCAAACGCGATGAGTGGCGGGTAAGGCGCACGATGCGGTCGCGGCAATTTTCGAGGTCGAAGGTGAGAGGCTTGACTTCTTCTTTCTTGTCGGCTTCTTTCTTTTCGTTTTTCTTGTCTTTCTTCTTGTCGGTTTCTGTCGCTTTATCCTTGGTTGCTTTCTCAGCTTCTTCTGTCAAAGCCAATTCTTCCTTGCTCATAAGGAAACGTTCGTAGGCTTCGAGGTCGAAGAACATGATGTACATGTCGCCTTCGGCTCCCCAACTACCGTGGCTACGATAACCGGCGCGATCGCTTTCCCAAATCATGGCCTTGCCATCGAGTACCCATTTGGCACCTGAGTCGTTGTATCCGCTTTGGGTGAGGTTATGGATTTCGCCATTGCCTGAGGCATTGACCAGGGCCACATCCTTATTGTTCCATCCACCTATGCCGATGTAGTTGGTGAGAATCCAACGGTTATCGGGACTCCATTGGTACCATTGGTCGCCATCGCTATAGGAATATTCGTATTTACCGTCCATAACGGTACGTACGGCTCTTGATGCTAAATTGATGACACGGATGCAACTACGGTTTTCCAAGAAAGCCACTTCTTTACCATTAGGGCTGTAAAGTGGTTGGAAAGAAGTCTGGTTGGAATTGGTCAGCTTTTCTTCCTTGATGTCGGTGGCGTATGTAAACTGTTTTTCATCCTTGTTGGCTATGGTTGCCTGATAGATTTGCCACAAGCCATTGCGTTCGGATGCATAAACCAAGCTTCTTCCATCGGGAGCAAAGTCGATGTTGCGTTCTTGCTCGGCGGTGTTGGTAATCTGCTTGGTGGTCTTGTATTCGGTAGAGGTGACATAAACATCGCCACGAAGGATAAAGGCTACTTCCTTGCCATCGGGTGAGAGGGCAATTTCTCGTGCACCGTTACTCTTGATTTGGCGGATAAGGTCCTTGTCGGCCTTGTCGCTAATTACCTGAATGTTTACTTTTCGGGGACTTTCACCTTCCTTGAGGGTGTAGATTCCACCGTCGTAACCATAACAAAGTGTTCCGTTATTGGCGCGGGTAAGGAAACGGACCGGGTGATTTTCGTGCTTGGTCACTTGAACAGGTGCGCCACCCTTGACGGATGCTTTGTACACATTGAAGGAACCGTTTTGTTCGCTTATATAATAATAGGTATCAGTATCTGCCCATACGGGGTTGCGGTCTTCGCCCTGAAAAACCGATAGTTTCTGGTAGGAGCGTTCGGCACCTAAAGTACACATCCACACATCGCGGGTAATGGAAGAGGTGTGATGTTTTCGCCAAGCATCTTCATAGCCTTTTACATCGTGGTAAAGCAGTGCAGTACCATCGGACTTGATGCTGATATTCTCCATTGGCATGGACGAAAACAGGGTGGGGCGTCCGCCCGAAGTGCTGATTTCGTAAACTTGCGGGAATTGGGAAGAGGGGAGCTGCATATCGTCTGTCGTAGGCATGATGTATGCCTGGAAGAGGATGTGGTCATTGTCCTTGAAGGTTATGGGCACTTCGTTGCCGGAGTGGGTGGTAAGTCGGGTAGGTACTCCACCGTCTTTGGCCACCACATAGATGTCCATGCTTCCTTGACGGTCGGAGGCAAAGGCTATCTGCCGACCGTCAGGGCTCCATACCGGACGAGTGTCGTGAGCAGCATTAGTGGTTAGCTGGTTAGCTCTACCACCATGGGCAGGCACGGTATATACATCTCCTTGGTAAGAGAAAGCGATGGTAGAACCATCGGGCGAGATGGCACAATAGCGCATCCATGCGGCATCATCGGCTGCAAGTGAGTAAGAGGATAGCAGTAAGGTTGCTACCGCCAGTAGATTTCTTTTCATATTTGTCCAATTTTTTAGATTGGACAAACTTACATAAAAATAAGGAATTATCCATTTCCTTTGAATAAAATTTTTAGTTCATGGATAATGTCGGTGACGGTACGTATGGTTTGACAAAGCTGGAGAACGGTATCGGACGGAGTGGTCATTTCTTTAAAATGACTTTTAAATGAATGTTGTGAAGCTAAGATTGCCTCTTTCTTATCTTTTTTGATGTGGGCGATGGCTTGCTTACGATAGAATGCGATAGAGGAGGTGATAAGCAAACTGATGACAAGAAAAGCAAGTGAGGCGAGTGGACCGCCCCAGAAATAGAAGAGGGTGGTTCCTGTAATCAGCAAAGCCAAAGCAAGGGAAGTTACGGCCAATAAATGGATCATTTTTTCTGTAAGTTCCAAACCGATGTATTCTTTCTGTAATTGTAGGCCAGACAAGAGTTCGTCCAACAAATTAATACTATTCATGCTCTTAAATGTTTATATTTCATAACTCAAAACAATTAAAATTCAATAAAGTTTGGCGGATTGCATTATTATCGCTAATTTTGCAATAAATTATGTACTAACGGAATATTAATCAATAAAAAAGACGATAACATTATGAAGAAATTAGTTGTATTAGGTATGGGATTGTGTATTGCTCTTTCATTCTCTTCTTGTAAGTCAAGCGAAAGCGCCTATAAGAAAGCTTATGAAAAGGCTAAGCAACAGGAATTGGCTACTGCTCCCGCAGAAGAAGCTGCTGCTCCGGTTGAAGCTGCTCCAGTAGTTGCTGCTCCCGTACAGTCAACATCTACAGTTAATGTAGGTACTGTTCGCGAAGAAAAGGTAAATTTGGTTTCCGGTGAAGACTTGAAGGCTTATAGCGTAGTTTGTGGTAGCTTTGGTGTAAAGGCTAACGCTGAAGGTTTGAAGCAAAAGTTGGACGCTGAAGGTTATAGCGCTAAGGTGGTATACAATGCTGAAAGAAATATGTATCGTGTAGTAGCTGCATCTTATGATGACCGTATTCAGGCTGCTCAAGCTCGTGATGACTTCAAGGCTAAGCATCCGGACAATGCAGATTTCCAAAAGGCTTGGTTGCTTTACAATGTATTTTGATTGATACAAATTATAAGTAACGATATTGAAAAGGGTGATAACTTCATAGCTATCATCCTTTTTTATTATTTTTTATTCTTTAATATACCGCTTAGGTAGGGATAAATTTGTATTTTTGCACTTTATATGAGTAGAATATTGGCCATAGATTACGGGAAAAAGCGGACAGGGATAGCTGTTACGGACATTTTGCAGATTATTGCAAATGGACTGACTACTGTGCCTACTACCGAACTGACGGATTTTCTGATGAATTATTTGGAAAAGGAACCCGTAGAACGCATTATAGTGGGCTATCCCAAGCAGATGAACAATGAAGACTCGGAGAATATGAAGCGAATCACTCCTTTTGTGAATATGCTTCGGAAGAAATTGCCTCATATTCCGGTGGAAATGGTGGATGAACGTTTTACTTCGGTATTGGCACACCAGGCCATGATAGATGGAGGCTTGAAAAAGAAAGCTCGTCAGAATAAAGCGCTTGTGGATGAAATCAGTGCAACCATTATTTTACAATCATATTTGGAATCGAAAAAGTTCAAACTCTAAAAAATAAAGTAAAAAGATATGTTATTGCCAATTTATATTTATGGACAACCCGTTTTGCGCAAGGAAGCGGAAGATATTACACCGGATTATCCTAATCTGAAAGAATTGATTGAAAACATGTTTGCTACAATGGACAATGCGGATGGATGCGGATTGGCTGCTCCACAAATTGGATTGCCCATTCGGGTAGTGGTGATTGATCTGGATGTGATGTCGGAAGATTATCCTGAGTATAAAGGGTATCGTCGGGCATTTATCAATCCGCACATCATCGAAACCAATGAGGAAGAAGATACGATGGAGGAAGGTTGCTTGAGTTTGCCGGGTATCCATGAGCCGGTGAAGCGACCTACCAAAATTCATGTGAAGTACATGGATGCCGATTTCAACGAACATGATGAATGGGTGGATGGTTTCCAAGCCCGTTGTATGCAGCATGAATTTGATCATTTGGAAGGAAAGATGTTCATTGACCATTTGTCGGGACTTCGCAAGCAGATGATTAAAGGAAAGTTGGCCAATATGTTGAAAGGCAAAGTACGCTGTGCATACAAGACAAAAACAGTAAAGTAACGAATGAAGAAAGGTATTCTCCATATTATTCTCTGGGTTTTGTGTCCATTGTTGGGACAGGCGCAAATCAATACGGATAGAGTGATGTCGATAGGGCGTAATGCGCTCTATTTTGAAGATTATGTACTCTCCATCCAGTATTTCAATCAGGTTATCAATGCCAAGCCGCATTTGGCTGAACCCTATTTTTATCGGGGGTTGGCTAAAATGAATCTGGATGATTTCCCTGGAGCGGAAGATGACTGTTCGGAAGCGCTTGAACGCAATCCGTTTGTGGTAAGTGCTTATCAGATACGTGGATTGGCAAGAATTCAGCAGGATAATTTTTCAGGGGCTATTGAGGATTATTCCAAAGCATTGAAACTGGATCCGGAGAATATCAATGTTTGGCATAATTTGTCGCTTTGCCGTATCCGTGAAGAGGATTACGACGGGGCTAAGCGCTCATTGGACAGTCTTATCATAATCTCTCCACGTTATACCAAGGCATATTTGATGCGTGGTGAAGTGGATTTGAAGCAGAAGGATACGCTGACTGCTGAAACAGATTTCAATCGGGCGGTAGAGATAGACCGATATGATCCGGATACATGGGCCAGCAGGGGAATGTTGAAACTGATGACCGAACGTTATAAAGAAGCGGAGAACGATTTGGATCAGGCTATTTATTTGTCCGTCCGTAATTCAGGATTGTATATCAATCGTGCCTTGTCGCGCTATCATCAGAATAATTTGCGAGGGGCTATGGCCGATTATGATATGGCACTGGATATGGATCCGAATAACTTTATAGGTCATTATAACCGTGGGTTGCTTCGTGCACAAGTGGGAGATGACAACCGTGCCATAGAGGATTTTAATTTCGTGATTGACATGGAACCGGATAATATGATGGCTATCTTTAACCGTGGGCTGTTGCTTGACCAGACCGGAGACTATAAAGGAGCCATCAAGGATTATACAATGGTAATTGATGAGTATCCTAATTTCTTGGCCGGGTACCAATACAGAGCAAAAGCAAGAAGAAAGATTGGTGATTTGAAAGGTGCAGATGCAGATGAATTCAAGGTGTTGAAAGCACAGATGGAACAGCAGAATGGTAACAACAAACAGACTGCAGACAAAACAGACAAGGAAAGAACTCGTAAGAAATCGGATAAGAATGTAAATAACTACCGCAAGATTGTGGTGGCCGATAATAACGAATTGGAAAGCGAATATAAGAATGAATATCGTGGACGAGTACAGGATCGGAATGTCAATATTGTGCCCCGTCCTATGTTTGTGTTGACTTATTACGAAAAGTTGACCGAAATAGATCAGATTATACATTATTATAAATATATAGACGAACAAAATCGTAAAAAGGTTTATCCAAACCGATTGTTGGTAACCAATGATGAAAGTCCTTTGTCGGAAAAGCAAGTAACCAAACATTTTGCTTCCGTGGATGAACAGACAACTGCGGTTGTGAATAATCCGAATGATGCGGACAAACGTTTTGCCCGTTCGGTAGACTTTTATTTGGTACAAGACTGGGATAATGCGGTGGAGGACCTTACAAAGACCATTTTGTGTGATGGCGGATATTTCTTGGCTTATTTCAATCGTGCTGTGATACGATACAAGCAATTGGAGTATCGGAAAGCTAAAAAGAATTACGAAGAATCAGAGAGTGGTATGAAACTTGCTCCTAAGGCTTCGGACTATGATTTGATTAAACGCGATTTGGATAAAGTGATAGAACTGGCTCCGGATTTTGTATATGCTTATTATAACCGTGCGAATGTAGCTGTAGCGATGAATGATTACCGCTCGGCATTGGCCGATTATGACAAGGCTATAGAAATAGATCCTAATTTGGCAGATGCCTATTATAACCGAGGATTGACGCATATTTATTTGGGCAATAACAAACTTGGTATACAGGATTTGAGTAAGGCCGGAGAATTGGGGTTGTATGCGGCATATAATGTTATAAAGAGGTTTACGGAAAGAAAAGAATAACATTTTTTTGCGAAAAAGCTTCTAAATCAAAAGAAATAGCTATTTTTGCAACTTCAAAAAAAGATAATTAATGCTATTATGATAAAGATAACTTTTCCTGATGGCTCCGTTCGTGAATATAACGAAGGAGTAACTGGTCTGCAAATTGCAGAAAGTATCAGTTCACGTTTGGCACAAGATGTATTGGCTTGCGCTGTAAATGGTGAAACAATTGATTTGTCTCGTCCTATCAATGAAGATGCTAATTTTGTTCTTTACAAGTGGGATGACGAACAAGGTAAACACGCTTTCTGGCATACAAGCGCCCACTTGTTGGCCGAAGCTTTGCAAGAACTCTATCCGGGCATTCAGTTCGGTATTGGTCCTGCCATTGAAAACGGTTTCTATTATGATGTAGATCCGGGTGAAGCGGTAATAAAGGAATCTGATCTTCCTGTTATCGAAAAGAAGATGGCAGAGTTGGCTGCTAAGAAAGAAGTGTTGGTACGCGAAAACATTACCAAGGAAGATGCATTGAAGAAATTCGGTGATAGAGGTGAAACTTATAAATGTGAGTTGATCTCTGAATTGGAAGATGGTCATATCACTACATATACTCAAGGTGCATTTACAGACCTTTGCCGTGGTCCACACTTGGTGTCTACTGCTCCTATCAAGGCCATTAAATTGTTGTCGGTTGCCGGTGCATATTGGAGAGGGCAAGAAGACCGAAAGCAGTTGACACGTATCTATGGCATTACTTTCCCGAAAAAGAAGATGTTGGATGAATATTTGGCTCTATTGGAAGAAGCCAAGAAACGTGACCACCGTAAGATTGGTAAGGAAATGGACTTGTTCATGTTCTCGGATACAGTAGGTAAGGGCTTGCCTATGTGGTTGCCGAAGGGTACTGCTCTTCGTCTTCGCTTGCAAGATTTCTTGCGTCGTATCCAGGCACGCTACGACTATCAGGAAGTCATGTGTCCGCCTATTGGTAACAAATTGCTTTATATCACTTCCGGTCACTATGCTAAGTACGGTAAGGACTCTTTCCAACCTATTCATACACCTGAAGAAGGCGAAGAGTACTTCTTGAAACCAATGAACTGTCCTCATCACTGTATGATCTATAAGAACACTCCACGTTCTTATAAGGATTTGCCTTTGCGTTTGGCTGAATTTGGTACAGTATGTCGTTATGAACAGAGTGGTGAGTTGCATGGATTGACTCGTGTACGTAGCTTTACTCAAGATGATGCGCATATCTTCTGTCGCCCGGATCAGGTGAAGGAAGAATTTACTCGTGTAATGGATATCATTTCTATCGTATTCAAGTCGATGAACTTCCAGAACTTTGAAGCTCAGATTTCATTGCGCGATCAAGTGAATCGTGAAAAGTATATCGGTAGTGATGAAAACTGGGACAAGGCAGAACAGGCTATTATCGAAGCTTGTGCTGAAAAAGGTTTGCCTGCTAAGATTGAATACGGTGAAGCAGCATTCTATGGTCCTAAGCTCGACTTTATGGTAAAAGATGCCATTGGCCGTCGTTGGCAATTGGGTACCATTCAGGTGGACTATAACTTGCCGGAACGTTTCCAGTTGGAATACATGGGCTCTGATAACCAGAAGCATCGTCCGGTTATGATTCACCGTGCACCGTTCGGTTCTATGGAACGTTTCTGTGCGGTATTGATTGAACATACAGCCGGTAAGTTCCCGTTGTGGTTGACTCCCGACCAGGTTGCTATTTTGCCTATTTCAGAAAAGTTCAACGATTATGCTGAAAAGGTAAAGGCCGAATTGCGTAAGTTCGAAGTTCGAGCAATTGTAGACGACCGTAATGAAAAGATTGGTCGTAAGATTCGTGACAACGAAATGAAACGAATTCCTTACATGCTTATTGTTGGTGAAAAAGAAGCCGAAAATGGTGAAGTTGCTGTGCGTAAGCAGGGTGAAGGAGACAAAGGCACTATGAAAATTGAAGATTTTGGAAAAAATATTGCCGAAGAAGTTTCAGAAATGATAAATAAATGGTAACTTTGCAGCCGTTTGCGAAAGAACCCTTTAGGGACTTTTGCGTTAATAGTAGAATCAATCATTAAATTAAGAAAAAACAAACAGGAAAAACCTAATTAAGTCTTTGAATGAAGAATGACAATTTAAAAGGGCAACACCGAATCAATGAACAGATTCGTGCCAAAGAAGTCCGCATTGTGGGCGATGATATTGAATCAGCGGTTTATCCGATTGCACAGGCCTTGAGATTAGCCGAAGAGCATGAGGCTGACTTAGTAGAAATTTCACCCAATGCCGTTCCTCCAGTTTGTAGAATTATTGATTATTCTAAATTTCTTTATCAATTAAAGAAGCGTCAAAAGGAACAAAAGGCAAAGCAAGTTAAGGTAAACGTAAAGGAAATCCGTTTTGGTCCCCAAACTGATGACCACGATTACAACTTCAAGTTGAAGCATGCAATCGGATTCTTGCAGGATGGTGACAAAGTAAAGGCTTACGTGTTCTTCAAGGGACGTTCCATTCTTTTCAAGGAACAAGGTGAGGTGTTGTTGCTTCGTTTTGCCAATGATTTGGAAGAATATGCCAAGGTTGAGCAAATGCCGGTTCTGGAAGGTAAGCGTATGACAATATCGCTTGCTCCTAAAAAGGCTGGTGCTCCTAAGAAGGAAAAGCCGGTAGCTCCAAAGAAAGCGGAAGAATAAAAGAAAAAAAAGAGTGCGTAGCGCGCCGGTATAGTGCGTTGCCACCAATTGAATACTAATTATTTTAAACTTTTAAAAAGATGCCAAAGATCAAGACTAACTCCGGTGCCAAAAAAAGATTCGCT
>CAZJFI010000045.1:0-11589 GCA_964545265.1 uncultured Phocaeicola sp. | reverse complement strand
CGTTCGTATTTACCGGGATTGTTCACCGCGCGACAATCGAATACATATCCGCCACCATTACCGGTTGGATCATAAGGAATGCCTTTCTTATAAGCAAAACTCATGACTTTAACGGTGAGTTGGCGTTTTTGAAGTTCATCTTTGAATTGCTTCATTTCGGTCAGTTCGCGAAGAACGGAACAAAGGTAGGGATACTCAGGATAATCTTCACGCAACAATTGTCGGAGGTTTTCAATGGCAAAAGGAACACTTTGAATAAAGTGTGGTTTCTTTTCAAAATAACCTCTGAATCCGTAAGCTCCTAAAACTTGCAGGGTGCGGAAAAGCACGAAATGACGTAATTGGTTGAAGAAATACTCGCGGTCTACAGGCTTGTATTTACATAAGGCCTTGATGTATTCATCCAACAACTCATTGCGTAGGGTCTCGGGATAACGGGCTTTGGCTTGCCATAAGAATGAGGCTACATCGTAAAAGAAGGGCCCTTTTCGTCCGCCTTGAAAATCGATAAACCAAGGTTCACCATCTTTAATCATGACATTGCGGCTTTGGAAATCCCGATACATAAAGGTGGCCGACGAACTACGTAGTAATACATCACTCATCTTTACGAAGTCATCTTCCAACTTGTCTTCTTGAAACTCCAAACCGGTTGCTTTCAGGAAACAATACTTAAAATAGTTCAAGTCCCAAAGGATAGAGCGTTGGTTAAACTCCGGTTGAGGATAGCAATGACTGAAATCAAATCCATCCGCTCCGGCAAACTGGATGCTGGGAAGCAGGCGGATAGTCTTGCGGAGCAATTCTTTTTCTTCTTCAGAGAAAGAACTGGTAGCTCTTCCTTTTTCTATTGCATTAAATAATAAGGTGTTTCCCAAATCTTCTTGCAGGTAATATGCCTTGTCGGGCGAAGCACAGACTACTTGTGGTACGGGCAAGTTTTTCTTTTTGAAATGCTCGGCCATGTAGAGGAAAGCCTCGTTTTCTTCAATCGAAGTACCATATACTCCAATCAAGTTCTGTACACCGGTTAGTCTGAAATAGCGACGGTTAGAACCTGAAGCCGGCATTTCGTCAATGGCTTCGGGCATAACGCCTGTATATTGTTGGTATAGTTTCTGAAGTTCTTTGGTTATCATAAATTGTTTATTTTTGACAAAGATAACCATTATGATTTAATGTGAAAAAGAAAGGGAGTGATTTTCTTGTTGAACACTCCCTTTCTTTTTATTTGATTTCGATTTCCTCTTTCATGTCTATTTCTTCTCCCCTCGGATCAGTAAATTTATACTGAAGGAAGGCAAGACTCTGATCGGGGATAACCTTGATGCCGAATCCGTACTTCATCTGCCACTTCCGTTTCATGGAAACGAAGCCTTGGTTGACGAAGGCAGCGATGTACGGGTGGATGTACAAGGTAAATTTCTTTATCTTCAACTTGTTGACCAGGTAGTCAATTTTACTTTCCAGCGTGTCGGTAAATAGGATGGACGATTTGATAGTGCCTTTCCCAAAACAGGTGGGGCAGGTTTCGTCGGTAGTAACATCCATGGCAGGACGTACGCGCTGGCGTGTTATTTGCATCAAACCGAACTTACTTAAAGGGAGAATGTTGTGTTTCGCCCTGTCTTTCTGCATGTTTTGGCACATGCGTTCATAAAGTTTCTGTCGGTTCTCGGCCAAATTCATATCAATAAAGTCAACAACAATGATGCCCCCCATATCGCGAAGTCTTAGTTGGCGGGCAAGCTCGTCGGCTGCTCCTAAGTTTACTTCCATGGCATTAGCCTCCTGGCCGTTGGCGGATTTGGCACGGTTACCACTGTTTACGTCTACTACGTGCATGGCTTCGGTATGCTCAATGATGAGGTATGCTCCGCTCTTGTAAGAGATGGTCTTTCCGAAGGAGGACTTCAGTTGCTTGGTAATGGCAAAGTTGTCGAATATGGGAAGTTGCCCGGTGTAGAGCTTTACGATGTTTGCCCGTTCAGGGGCGATGAGCGATACGTAATCCTTGATTTCGTGGAATACGGTTTCGTCATTTACATAGATATTCTCGTACGATGGGTTGAACAGGTCGCGTAGCATACCTACCGTTCGACTGGTTTCTTCGTGTACCAATGTCGGTAGTTTTTCATGCTTTTGTACCTTGGTTATCATTTCTTCCCAATGTCTAAGCAAGACTTTCAGCTCAGCGTCGAGCTCGGCCACTCTTTTACCTTCGGCTACGGTACGCACTATCACACCGAAGTTCTTCGGCTTGATACTTTGTAATAATTGCTTCAGGCGGGCACGTTCTTCGCTCGATTTAATTTTTGAGGATACGGAAACCTTGTCGTTAAAAGGGATAAGTACTAAATAACGTCCGGCGAAAGAGAGTTCGCATGTCAGACGCGGCCCTTTGGTCGAGATGGGTTCCTTTACGATTTGTACGATGACTTCCTGTCCCTGTTGGAGGGTGTTTGATACAGTTCCTTCCTTGTCGATATCGGGCAACATGGAAGCCTTCGCCATGGGATAAAGTTTTTTTCGGTCGCTGACTACTTGCTTCAGATACTTCTGATAAGAATGAAATTGTGGACCTAAGTCAAGATAGTGAAGAAAAGCGTCTTTACCGAAACCTACATCCACGAAGCATGCATTGAGGCCGGGCATGAGTTTCTTGACCTTGCCTAAATACATGTTGCCCACACTGAAAGAAACCGTCTGGCTTTCCTTCTGAAATTCCACAAGCGCTTTGTCTTCCATGAGCGCGATGGAAATCTCTTTGGGCTGTACGTCGATTACAAGTTCGCTGGTCACTTTTCCTTACTTTTAAAATTGATTACTTAAACAAAGAACAAACCCGAAAGGCGATTGTTGCTTTGCAAGGTTTGTTCTTTATTTGTTGTCTCACACAGACTACAAATGTTTATTTGCTTTTATGTCTGTTCTTTCTCAGTCTTTTCTTACGCTTGTGAGTAGACATTTTATGTCTTTTTTTCTTCTTTCCGCTTGGCATAGCTTCAAAATTTATAGGGTTAATACTAAAATTATTGTTTCTCTCTTATTATTTCTTTACAGACAATGTAAAAGTCTTGGCCGGTTTGAATGCCGGAATATTGTGTTCAGGAATAATGATAGTAGTGTTCTTTGAGATGTTGCGGGCAGTCTTTTGAGCTCTCTTCTTTACGATGAAGCTACCGAAACCGCGCAAATATACGTTTTCTTCTTCAGACAAAGATTCCTTCACTACTTCCATAAATGCTTCGATGGTATTGAGTACTGTTTGCTTGTCAGTACCAGTCTTTCTCGTAATTTCGTTTACGATATCTGCTTTAGTCATTTTATTCTATTATTTAGTTGTTATACGTTAAGTTTCAATTTTCGGACTGCAAATATACAGATTTTCTGTAGCTTAAAGAAAAATATTTCAAAGAAATTTTAGAAAAATCTCGTGATGTTGCTTTTCTTCGCGTATTTTTGTGGAAAAATTAGGAATGATGAGCCGTTTTGCAGATATATTGATAAGTTGGTATGACAAAAACAAACGCGATTTGCCTTGGCGACATACCAGGAACCCATACCTTATTTGGATATCCGAAATCATTCTTCAGCAGACAAGGGTGGCCCAAGGATATGATTATTACCAACGTTTTGTACAACGTTTCCCCGATGTGTTTTCATTGGCCGGGGCGCACGAAGACGAGGTTATGAAGTATTGGCAAGGGTTAGGCTATTATTCGCGTGCCCGTAATCTGCATGCGGCTGCTAAAAGTATGGCCGAAGCTGGTGGTTTCCCGGATACATACGATGGTGTACGAGCCTTGAAAGGCGTAGGGGAATATACTGCTGCTGCTATCTGTTCTTTTGCTTATGAATTGCCCTATGCGGTAGTCGATGGAAATGTATATCGGGTGCTTTCCCGTTGGTTGGGTATAGATACACCGATTGATTCGACGATAGGAAAGAAACAGTTTGCCGAAGCTGCATCCGAATTGTTTGATTGTGAACGCCCCTCGTTGTACAACCAGGCCATTATGGAGTTTGGTGCTTTGCAATGTACTCCTTCTGCACCCCGTTGTACCGATTGTCCGTTGGCCGATAGCTGTATGGCCCTTCAACAAGGAAAGGTCGATGACCTCCCCGTTAAGCAGCATAAGACCAAGGTGACCAACCGCTATTTTAACTATATATATGTACGCATGGGTGCGTATACCTATATAAATAAAAGGACCGGCAATGATATTTGGAAAAATCTCTATGAGTTTCCGTTGATTGAAACCGATGAGGAAATCACCGAAAAGCCTGAGTTATTGTTTGCTAAGATAGAAGAAGTGTTTGGTAAAACGACGTTTTCCGAGGAAGAAAACGACGCTTTAATCAAAGAAAACCATCGTGTTCTTCGTTTGGTTAAGCAGGGGGTAAAGCACGTGCTTTCGCATCGGGTTATTTATGCCAACTTTTACGAATTGGTTTTACCTGCAGAAACACGCCCTTTGGAAGGCTTCCAACGGGTGCCTATAAAAGAATTACATAAATTTGCGGTACCAAATTTGGTATCTCAGTTTTTTTCGCTAATTTTGGAGCCTAATCATTAAAAACGGAAAAAGAAGTTATGTCAGTAAATAAAGTCATATTGATTGGCAATGTGGGTAAAGATCCCGATGTAAGATACTTGGATAGTGGTGTAGCAGTAGCAACCTTTTCGTTGGCTACTACCGATAGAGCCTATACTTTAGCAAATGGTACTCAAGTGCCCGAACGCACTGAGTGGCATAACATTGTATTGTGGAGAGGTTTGGCGCAAACAGCCGAAAAGTATGTTCGTAAGGGTGACCGGCTCTATATCGAAGGTAAAATCAGAAGTCGTTCGTATGACGACCAGAATGGAATAAAGCGTACCATTGTGGAAATATTTGCCGACAATATGGAAATGCTTACTCCGCGAAGCGCTTCACAACCGCAGGCACAGGCTGCTCCTGCGCCACAACAACCTGCCCAACAACCGGTAGGAGGCAATTCTTCTGACGACTTGCCGTTTTAAGATTTACCCTATGTCTAACTAAAATTATATTCCTTGGACCCTGACTCGTATTTATGCCGCTTGGCGGAATTGTTTGACGGTGTAACCGTTATGCCTCCTTCTGTTGAGGCTATCGTTGCCATATCATTGGCTGTACTTTTGTTGTTTGCATCGGGCTTTGTGTCCGCATCCGAAATTGCTTTCTTCTCCTTGTCGCCCGGCGACTTGAATAAAATTGAAGAAGAAGACCATTCTTCCGACAAACGTATTAAGGATTTATTGGCCGACTCTGAACGATTGTTGGCTACTATTCTCATATCCAATAACTTTGTGAACGTGATGATAATCATGTTGTGCAATTTCTTCTTTGCCGAGGTGGTTGATTTTGGAACATCGGTCATATTGGAATTTATTGTCATTACCGTAATCCTGACTTTCTTGTTGCTGCTCTTTGGTGAAATCATGCCGAAGATTTATTCAGCGCAACATACTTTGCAATTTGCCCGTTTTGCAGCTCCGGCTTTGACGGTACTTCGTAAGGTATTCTCACCTTTGTCGGCCTTGTTGGTAAAATCTTCTTTTTTAGTCAACAAATGCGTGTCTAAAAAGAACTACAACATCTCTGTAGACGATCTTTCGCAAGCGCTTGAATTGACCGATAAGGACGAGATTTCGGAAGAAAGTAACATACTCGAAGGTATTATCCGTTTTGGAGGCGAAACAGCTGTAGAAATCATGACTCCTCGTCTCGATATGGTAGATTTGGATATTCACACTCCATTCTCCGAAGTATTGAAATGTGTTGTTGAAAATGCTTATTCACGAGTTCCTGTTTATGAAGGTTCGCGCGATAATATCAAGGGTATCTTGTACATCAAGGATTTGCTTCCACATTTGGGTAAAGGGGATAATTTCCGTTGGCAGACTTTGGTGCGTGCGGCCTATTTTGTACCCGAAACCAAAATGATTGACGACCTTTTACGCGATTTCCAGGCCAATAAGATTCATATTGCCATTGTGGTGGATGAGTTTGGAGGTACATCGGGTATTGTTACCATGGAAGATATCATCGAAGAAATTGTAGGTGAAATCAATGATGAATACGATGAAGAAGAACGTTCATACGTCAAGCTCAACGATCATACCTATGTATTCGAAGGCAAGACTTTGTTGTCCGATTTCTATAAGATAGCCAAGACCGATAACGATGTATTTGAAGAGGTAGAAGGCGAAGCCGATACGTTGGCTGGTTTGCTACTTGAGATTAAGGGTGAGTTCCCCGAACTTCACGAAAAGTTGGACTATGGAAAGTTCCATTTCGAAGTGCTTGAAATGGATGCCCGTCGTATTTTGAAGATTAAAGTAGTGATGGATTGATACTATGGCTTTATTCCGCATATATCATAAGATTGATTTGATGGTTGGTGTCTGGAAAATAGAAGAGACCATCGATGAGCTTCGTAACCTGTTTACCCACTTTGAGTTATACGAAGAAGGATTGTCCCGTTTTACTTCCGAAAAGCGGAAACTGGAATGGCTGGCCGTACGTGCACTGCTCAAGGAATTGCTTGGCGGAGAGGAAAAGGAAATAGCCTATCATCCTTCGGGCAGACCGTATTTGGTGGATGGTAGTGGCGGAATCAGTTTTTCTCATACCCAAGGATATGTAGCCGTAGCCTATTCTCCTTACGAAGATGTAGGAATCGATATTGAACGATATAGCGATAGAGTGAAAAAGGTAGCCAGTAAGTTTATCCGTCCCGATGAAGAAAACTCAATCCGAAAAGCTGAAAGTGAAGTGAATGCATTGCTCGTTCATTGGTGCGCCAAGGAAACCTTGTACAAGCTGATTGATATGGAAGGCATTGACTTCTTGGAGGATTTACGTATTCTCCCTTGCCATCCTTTGGAAGGTGGAAGCGTGAAAGGATATATCTATCGTCCAGAAAAGGAAGCGATGATTTACGTTGACTTCATGACACATCCCGATTACGTCCTGACTTATGCTACTATTCCTTGGCCAAGGAAAAGATAAACTCAAGTCCGCCTTCCGGATTGTTCTTGGCAAAAATAGTTCCACCATGTAATAATACGGCATTCTTCACAATCGCCAGTCCTAATCCTGTACCTCCTAATTTACGCGAACGTCCTTTGTCCACTCGATAGAAACGTTCGAAGATTCGGCCTAAGTGTTCGGCTCCAATTCCTATTCCCGTATCCGCAAAGCTGAAATAGTAGAATTGTTCATCCTGACGGAAACAGCTGACGGTTATGCTGATGTTGGTGCCGGCATACGCTATGGCATTATCTGTCAGGTTCCGGAAAATGGAGTATAGCAAGGATGAGTTTCCATGAATGGATATGTCATCGGGAAGTAGGTTGCGGGCGGTTATTTGTTTCTCTTCTAATTGCAGCGCCACTTCGTCGAAGATGTTTTGCATCATCATCATTAGGTTTACAAATTCCTTCTCCTCCGTATTGGGCGCTTCTTCCATACGGGTAAGCACAGCTATATCGCGAAGCAGATGGGTAAGTCGGTTGCTCTGTGCATAACTCCGTTCTAAAAAGGCATTGATTCTTTCGCGGGGCAAATCCGGGTTGTTTACAATGGTTTCCAAATATCCTTGTATACTGCTTACCGGGGTTTTCAATTCATGGGCAATGTTTTGTGTCAGTTGGCGTTTCATACGGGCCTGTTCTTCCTCTTGCGTCATGTCGTTGATGGATATTTCAAAACTGTCGTCCTGAAAGATGATGCATCCTATGGCAAAAATTCTCCCGTTCTTCTCCACTTCAAAGGCCATTCGCTTCTCTTCGTTGGCCATACTCATTTCCTTGTTTTTCATGAGGAAGTCCGAAATGGGTTTCAATTCAGGTATGGAGAAGATTTCTTCTGTACTACCTAAATTCTTGTCAGAAATGAAGTTGATGAACTGGGTAAACAGGTTGTTTACCAATATCTCCTTTTTCTTTCGGGTGAATACTCCAAGCCCTTCGTGCGACATGCGCAAGTGTGTAATCAGCTTCTCGCGCTCTATATACAGATTTTCCTTGGTTTTATGCAAGCGATGGTAAATCTGGATGATGTGTTGCGATATCTCACCAAGTTCATTGCGGGGGAAGGCATGTTGGATATCGGCATCAATGGGTTCGTTGCGGTCGGCTTTCAAAGCAAACTGTTGCAATTGTTTGATAGACATTCCCAGTTTATGAGTAAAGCTATAGAAAATACCAATCAACACCAAACTGATGATAAGCGCAAACCACACGTAATGGGAATCGGCTTTCAGATAGCGGGTCAGACTTACCGAATAAGGAAGTGCCGAACGGATAACCAACCCTAAATCCTTGTAGTATTGGGCAGAATAGAAAAAAGATTCGTCTACACTTTCCGATTGCCGGTTGATGGCAAAACCGCTACCTTGTTTCAGTGCTTGTTGAACCTCCTGACGGTTCAAGTGGTTGTTGAAATGGTAGGGATCCTTACGCAGATTGTCGTATACCACTAATCCTTCCTGGTTGATGACTGTTACGCGCAAATCCTCCAACTGATGTGTCTTCACATATACATTCAGCATATTTACATCCATCGAATCCTGTATTCGTAGAAAATCGCTCATGCGGTCATTGTAATTCTGGAGTTGGGTGTTGAGCAATTCCACCTTGTAATCCTTTTCCCGTCTATATTGGAAGGCGATGAAACAGATAACGAATGCTACAAATAAGGCAATGACTGAGAGGAACAGCTGGCGACTGAACGACAACAAGTGTTTGGGTAAGCGGATGGGTGTCATGGTAGGTTGTATTTATTCACTTTCAAAACAGTAGCCATATCCCAATCGGGTAACAATGTATTTCCCGTATTCGCCTACTTTTTTGCGCAATCGGGTAATGTTCACATCAATGGTGCGGTCCAGTACATATACTTCTTCCTGCCAAACTTTGCTAAGGATATCTTCGCGTGAGAAAACGCGTCCTTTGTTTTGTAGGAGTAGCAGCAGTATTTCAAATTCCTTTTTGGTCAAAGCTATTTCTTTCCCGTCTATGCATACCTTTTTCTGGGTGATGTTTAATGATAAGCCTTTGTAGCTCAATTCTTCTGCTATCGGGTGGGAGGTCAGAGTGGACGTACGTCGGAGCACCGCTTTTACTCGTACCATCACTTCGCGTAAAGAAAAAGGCTTGGATATATAGTCGTCCGCTCCAAGATTGAATCCCGTAATGGTATCGTTTTCCGTATCCTTGGCGGTAATGAAAATAATGGGGATGTGAGCCGTATCCTTGTTCTTCTTCATCATGCTCGCCATCTTGAACCCCGATATTTCGCCCATCATCACATCCAGCAGAAGCAGATGATAGTTGGTCAGTTTCATCTTCAGTGCCTCTTCGGCAGAGTTGGCGGTATCTACCATGTATCCTTCAATCTCTAAATTGAACTTGAGGATTTCGCACAAGTCTTCTTCATCGTCTACGACAAGAATTCTGTAATCGTTCATCTTTTTCCCTTTTTAATATTACAAAACTAATCTTTTCCTGATTGTTTTGCAAAGATGAGGGTAAATTATTTCGATTTCGTGAAACAGATGTTACATTTGTATTACAATTAAAGGGATAACATACCAATTAACACAACGTGTCTACTCCTTAGTAATTTCTCCCGCCAAAGGAATATTCATCAGGTGACGGATTTCTTCCGTTGTCTTTCCATGTCCTAAGATGAACATCAGTTTGGTGAGGATGGATTCCACGGTGCTGTCGTATCCGCTGATAACACCGGCATCAAGCAGATGGAGGCCTGTTTCGTAACGTCCCATCTCTACCATACCCGTAGGACATTGTGAAATGTTCACTATAACAATTCCTCTTTCTACGGCTTCTTTCAATGCTTGGATGAACCAAGGCTTTTGGGGAGCATTACCCGATCCGTATGTCTTGAGCACTACGGCACGAAGTCCGGGAGTCTGTAACAAATTGCGTATCAGGTTTTCCTGAATGCCCGGGAATAGCGTGAGCACAATTACATTGGTATCGTATACATAATGAGGCTTTAAAGGCAGGGTAGGATCGGGCTTGTGGATACGGCCATACTCATACTTGATGTGAATGCCTGCGGTAGCCAATGTGGGGTAGTTGTACGAACGGAATGCATTGAAATTCTCTGCATTGATTTTGGTGGTACGATTTCCTCTCAGCAACTGGTTTTCGAAGAAGATGCATACCTCGGGCACTACCGGTGTGCCGTCCGGATGTTTGGCTGCTGCAATTTCAATGGCGGTAATCATGTTTTCCTTTCCGTCGGTACGAATCATACCGATGGGCAATTGGCTACCTGTAAGGATAACCGGCTTACTCAGATTTTCGAGCATAAAACTGAGGGCCGAAGCGGTATAGGCCATGGTATCCGTACCATGCAGAATCACAAACCCGTCGAACTTGTCGTAATTGTCGGTAATGATTTCTACCAACTTAGCCCAAAGAGACGGTTCCATATCCGATGAGTCGATAGGAGATGAGAACTGGTACGAGCATATATGATAGTTGAAACGTTTCAACTCGGGTACATTTTCCAATAATCGGTCAAAGTTGAATGCTTCGAGTGCACCTGTTTCAGGATTCTCTATCATACCGATGGTTCCACCTGTGTAAATTAACAAAACGGAAGGATAATTGCTCTTTGTCATAAGTTGCATGGTTGAAATTGTGGCACAAAGATAGTGATTAATCTATAAAGTAGAAAAGCAAAAGGGAGAAAACTCCCTTTTGCTTTTCTACTTTATTCCTGTTTCTGGCATTCCTGTTCTTCCGTACATTCACATTCTTTACCACATTCGCAGGCCGGGCAACATTTGCCTCTTTCCTTCATGTCCTGAATGGTTTTGTAGATGTCTTTTCTAAGTTTGTGGCCACGATGACTGTGTGCAAAACAACTCAAGGCTGCGCCGGTGAGCGCTCCAAGCGCAAATCCGACAATTAATTTTCCATTGTTCATAATTTCTTGTTTTAGAGTTACGATAGATGAACATTTGGTAGGGATGAATGGTTTTTAGGTCGTTGGTTATTTTTCTTTAAAAAATAATCATTATATTCGCAACAACTTAAAATAGAAGAGATATGAAAACAATGAATCATTCCATAGTAGGATGTGTGTGCTCCATTTTGGTAGGGGTGTTGTTGGTGGCCTGGTCGGATGCGGCTGCTGTGTATATGGTGATGGCTGTAGGTGCCATGTTCTTAGTGCCTGGTATCTTTACCGTAGTGACTTATTTGATGAAAGGCCGCAACATGGGAATGCCCTTCCCGTTGGTCAGCATCGGTAGCGCATTGTTGGGTTTGTGGCTTATGATTATGCCTGCTTTCTTCGTCAGCATTCTGATGTATGTATTGGGTGCCGTATTGGTTTTTGCAGGTATCAGTCAGTTAGTGAATTTGGTTTCTGCCCGCCGATGGACACAGGTTCCCATGGGCTATTTCGTTATTCCTGTACTTCTGTTGGTAGCCGGTTTGGTAGTTTTGGTCAATCCGTTTGCTGCTGCCTCCATTCCTTTTATGATAGTAGGGGTAAGTTGCATTGTCTATGGTGTATC
>CAZJFI010000044.1:0-11782 GCA_964545265.1 uncultured Phocaeicola sp. | reverse complement strand
CACTACTAAACTGATGCAATTTATTTTTTACACGTTACTAACATGTGACAATTAGCAGTTAGTTGATATTTTCTCTTTTTAAGGTGCACTTTGAATGATTTATCATTTAAGTTCCGAAAATATAATTCCATGTACATAAAAGAGTTAAAAGGATTTGATACACACTTGTGATTTCGAACTGTCACCTATAATGAAGGTTCCCAAGAATCACATTACAAAGATACAACCGTTTCTCCATACATTGTCCAACTTTCCCCGAAAATGAACAAAGCGTAACGTGTTACCCGTTACTTTCGTTTTTTTCAGTTAGCCTCATGCGCATGTACACGCGAAATACGAAATTAAAAGTATTATAATATTAATTACTATACATATTAATCTAATATATTATATATTTACCTATAGAAATAGATCCAAGCTCCTTCTATCGGCAACAGAAACAAATAAGGTTGTAAAAAATGAAAAATAATGCGAGTTACGCATTACGCTTACACTACCTTTCCTCCGATTCCAAGCATCACCGATGACCAGCCTTGGTCTTCACTGATGACCGATATCCATCACCTCTGATGACCTGTTTTTCTCCCTTTAGGAGATAATATTCATCCGCAGTGTCATCATGACCATACCTTTATCAAAAATCTTAATAGATTTTCGATGAACGTAGCTTAATAGTGACAAAAAATGAGGCCTCAAAACGAGACCTCATTGGGACGAGTACTGGAACTGGTCGCCATTGGCATTTGGAGAGCAAACGTAGTGAGGCAAATTACCTCACCACGCGAGTAAATTCTGGTTTTGCACCGGCCTCGTTGCTCAACGTTACATAGATGGTACTGGTGGCACCGTGGTTTTCTACACTATAGATGTAGTCCACACCGTCGCCGGTACCACGCTTTCCCACCAGCACGGGAGTGCCCAACGGAAATTGGTAATCGCCACAAGCAGCATCGAAAATCTGTTTTTCTTCTTCGGTTACCGGTCGCATTTCCGAATAGCCAGGCAAGGCTTCAACGGTACCTTCTACATGGTTGTTCTCTACCAAGAAACGATGGAGTTCCTTGGTGATAGCAGCTATGCGGGCATTGCGGATACCAAAGCCCACCTCGGCTACCTCGGCCATGGGAAGGGCTTTCTTCAAATCGGCAATGGCGGGTTCTGTGCCTCCGCTACCAAAAGTGCAGAAGGTAACAATCTTCTTGCCTTCGAAGGTATTGTTCTGTACCAACGATGCGATGGGCATGGCATAGGTGCCGTACCAGATGGGATAACCCAAAAAGATGGTTTCGTACTTGGAGAGGTCGACCTTAAGCGGTTTCAGTTCGGGCACAATACCTTCCCGACGTTCCTTGCCCACCCGTTCGATGGTTTCGGCATAAGTGCCTGCATAGGGTTCCACCAATTCGATGGCCTCTATGTCGGCTCCCAAACTCTTCTGAAGTTCGAGTGCCACTTTTTCTGTTGCACCCGTCTGCGAATAGTACAAGACAAGGCTTTTGTTACCCGATTCTTTGGAACCACAAGCTGTAAAGACCAATGCAACTACAACCATCGTTACTGCTAATAAATAATGTTTCATAGTTCTTTGACTTATTGTTTGAATTTAGTTGGAATTATTCCCACTCTGGCACTGGTTGACCAAGGAGATGCTGTACGAAGTAATCGTACATTTTATGGAACTCGAAGGTACCGCCCAAGCTGTGTGTACGGCCGGGGAGATAGAGCTGGTCGAAATTCTTGTTGGCCTTCATCAAGGCATCGACTACTTGGAGGGTAGAAGTCGGGTCTACATTGTCGTCCAACTCACCGTTGATAAGCAGCAACTTGCCTTTAAGGAGGTGGGCATTGTCTACATTCGATGATGCGCTGTACGATTCGTCGAGCGGGAAGCCCATCCATTGTTCGTTCCACCACACCTTATCCATACGGTTGTCGTGACATCCGCAGAGGGCAACGGCCACTTTATAGAAATCGTTGTGGAAGAGCAAGGCTGCCATGGCATTCTGACCACCGGCCGACCATCCGTAGATACCAACCTTTTCGAGGTCCATATAAGGATACTTCTGACCGGCTGCCTTCATCCAAGCAATTCTGTCGGGGAAACCGGCATCCTTGAGGTTCTTCCAGCATACATCGTGGAAGGCCTTGGAACGGTTGCCGGTACCCATACCGTCGATAGATACTACAATGAAGCCAAGTTCGGCAATCTTTGTAATGAGGTGGTTGGCCGGACGGAAGTCCTTCACCACATGGCTGTCGTGCGGACCGGCATAAATCATTTCGATAACAGGGTACGACTTTTTCGGGTCGAAGTTGGACGGACGGTGGATAGTTCCCCAAATGTCTGTCTTGCCATCGCGTCCCTTGGCAGAGAACACTTCGGGCATCACCCATCCCTTGGCAGCCAGTTCGCTTACATCGCACGATTCAAGCTGGGCTATAGTAGAGCCATCGGAAGTGCGTTTCAGCAAGCTTACAGCAGGAAGGTCGGGACGAGAGTATACATCTACAAAGTAATTGCGGTCTTTTGAGAGTTTCACGATGTGGTTACCATTTTCCGGAGTCAGGTCTTCAAAGCCTTCACCATTGAGGCCGATGCGGCAATAGTGAATGTTATACGGGTCTTCGCCTGGTACAAATCCCGAAGCGCTAAAGTAGATAACCTGATTTGCTTCGTCCACGAAATCAACGTTACGAACCACCCATTCGCCCTTGGTAATCTGTTTCTTTATCTGGCCCTTGCTATCGTGCAGGTAAATGTGGCGCCATCCGTCGCGTTCAGAAATCCAAAGCATTTCGGCTCCGTCTTTCAAGTCGTGACGATATCTGTTGTTGTAGTAGAAGAATGTCTTTACCTGTTCGTCGGCAAGATGAGTGATGGCACCTGTTTCGGCATTCACTTCGCCCACCACATAGCGTTGGTGTCCACGTTGGTTGAATTCAAAGGTGAAGGCACGGCTGTCGTCTCTCCATCCTGTCAGATAAAGCGAGAACTGATTGGCATACAGAGAAGTTTCGAGAGCGATTTGCTTGCGCGATTCCACATCGAAAAGTACCGGAACCGATGACGAGAGCACATCGCCAGGCTTGGCATAATTGCGCCATTGAAGGATAGGCTGCTTCTGAGTGGATGGAGCCGATTCGATGAGGGGGATTCGTCTTTCTTCCACATCGTTCACCTTTACGGTAGCCAGTTTGCGCGAGTCGGGCGACCAGCTCAGTGTCCACTGTTCGTAACGAAGTTTTTCATTGCCGTCCATGGTCAAGGCATATTCTGTCTTGGGTGCCTTGGCATCGGCATTGACGGGTGCAATGTACACATTGTGGTTCTTGATGTAAGCTTCCCACTTTCCGTCGGGCGAAGTCACCGGTTTGACCTCTCTGTTAGGACGACGTCTATAACGTGCATCGGCCGGTTTTTCGCTAAGCAACAATTCAGTCAGTTCCTTGGGCTTCTTGGGAAGATGTTTGGCCAGGCTTTTCTTGTCGGCCGCCTTGAATTTCTTACCTGTTTCTGCATTGACCAGATAGAAGAAATCGCCTTCCTTTTCGTGGTTCTTATACCAGAAATAGTGGGAATCTCCCAACCAGGTTGCATTTACGGCCGGAGAATAAACGAGCTTTGAGTAACTCAATACGGAGTCTGCTCTTAAATAATCCTTATAGGTAACTTGTGCGGAAACAGAAAAGCTACCAAATGCTGTTGACAAAGCCAACAAGCATGAAATGAACAAAGTTTGGTGTTTCATGTAATATTTATTTTTATTAGACTATATTTTCGGTAAATATATAAATTAATTTTCACAAATCAACCAACAAACCGTAAATTTCTATTTATCGACATAATAAAAAAGGATGAATACAAGACTAATACAACACCCACCCTGCCACACCGCAAAGTAGAATCATGAGGATGGGGCTGACCTTGAACTTTCGTGTACCCATGAAAGCCACGAGGAATATCACCACACTCACAACAAACTGGTAGAGGTCTGTGTGATAATTTCCAAAGTTCTCGGAAGTCATCAGCACCAAGGCAGCAGCAGCCAACAACCCCACTACAGCAGGACGAAGTCCGCGGAATACAGCCTCGACCATGGGGTGATGCTGGTACTTCAGGAAAAAACGACTGATGGCAATCATCAGTACAAACGAGGGGAGTACCACGGCCAGCGTGGCGGTAACACTTCCCAATACCGCCCATGGCTGGCTATAACCGGCATTGATAACCGCTGTATATCCCACATAAGTAGCAGAATTGATGCCTATCGGGCCTGGAGTCATCTGACTGATGGCTACGATATCGGTAAATTCGCCCGACGAAATCCAACCGTAACGGGTTACCACTTCGCCCTGTATCATTGACAACATGGCATATCCGCCTCCGAATCCGAAGAGGCCTATCTGTAAGAATGTGAGAAAGAGTTCCAGAAAAAGCATATTCTTGATTTATGATTGATGATAGTAAAAATAATAGTGAACAAATGATAAATGATAGAGAACCATCCGGAAGGCAACTATCATTTGTCATCTATCAACTATCATTTGTTTTGATTTTCCCATAGATGAATCCACCTATGCCTGCCAGGGCGATAATGTATACAGGTGATACACCAAGCAACCATATAAGCAAGGCCGAGACAACGGGAATCCATACATTGTATTTGTTAATCTTGGCAGATTTCGCCATACTGAAGGTAGGGGCTGCAATGAGGGCCACTACCGCCGGACGAATGCCCTTGAAGATATTTTCCACCGCTTCGTATTCCTTAAAACGCTGAAAGAACAAGGCAATTCCCAATATGATAAGGAACGAAGGAAGGATGGTACCCAATGCCATGGACAATGCACCAGGCAGTTTACGGAGCTTATAGCCGATAAAGACGGACAGATTCACTGCAAACACACCGGGTACTGACTGGGCTATGGCCATAAGGTCGATGAAATCTTCCTTGGCTATCCATTGTTTCTTGTTGACTATTTCTTCTTCGATAAGGGGTACCATGGCATACCCTCCGCCAATGGTAAACAGCCCTATCTTGAAGAATGTGGCAAATGAGTTGATATAGAAATTCATGATGCGTTCTCCTGTTTGACATAAGCACTGGGGGTAATGCCGAAGTGCTTCTTGAATGTATCAGTAAAATATTTGGGGTCGCCATAGCCTAACATATCAGACACTTCGGCTATGGAATGTTTCTTGTCTTTAAGCAAATAGGCGGCTTCGGTCATACGTATTTGTCGCACGAAATCGCTGGGCGAATGGCCAGTAAGTGCCTTTATCTTATTATAGAAGCTGCTTCGACTCATGTGTAGTTTACCACAGAGAGTATCTACATTGAATTCATGATCCAAATGCTGTTTGACGACATCGGTCACCTTTACAAGGAATTCCTGATCGAGGTCGATACCGGGCACTTCCGCGCGGATGTCGTCGGTATGGTAATTCAGTTGGGCAAAGCGTTGGCGGACGAATTCCTTATTGGCCAATACACTGGCGATACTTGCCTTCAGGATATCGACATCGAAGGGTTTTACCAGATACTGGTCGGCCTTGGTTTCCAATCCGTGAATGATGCTGTCGCGGTCGTTCAATGCGGTAAGCAGAATAACAGGAATGTGACTGGTGGCTACATCGTTCTTCAAGACACGGCACAAGTCATCGCCCCGCATAACGGGCATCATGATGTCTGAAAGCACCAAATCAGGATGCCGTTCACGGATACAGTCCAATGCTTGCTGGCCATTTTCAGCCTCTACCACTCTATACTGATCGGACAAGCTCTGTACCAAGAATTTACGCAAGTCGGTATTGTCTTCTACCACCAACAGGGTGGCCGCAGGGAAATCGGGTTGCTGCACAGAAACATTCGTGAATTCCGCTTCCAGAATGGGAATCTGCTGACCGCCTTCCTCGTGATGCTCGGTATGGGGTTTGTATCGTTTGTCGTTAATGGGGAAACGCAAACGGAAAGTGGTTCCTTCGCCTTCCTTACTGACCACGGTTATCTTTCCCAAATGGCGCTTTACCAACTTATAGGTCTGTAGCATACCTATACCCGTTCCTGTTATCTGAAGGTTCACGGCATTGTCTCCACGGAACAGGCGCTTGAACATCTTCTTCTGGTCTTCAGCAGAGATTCCGATACCCGTATCGGTAATTTTCAGGGACCAATATTTCTTGTTGTTACGCACCTTGACTTTCACTTCACCACCTTCAGGGGTATACTTCAGTGCATTGCTCACCAAGTTATGGATGATGGAATCGAGCTTGTTACGGTCTATCCAAGCTTCCAATTTATCCCCACTACCGACGAACTCCAAATTCAGGTTCTTCTTTTCGGCATGTGCCTTGAACTGCTCTAAGAAACTTTCCACATATCGGTTTATATCGCATTGAACTACGTTGATATCCGAAGTATACAGTTCTTCCTTTTGGAAATCGATTAGTTTGGTAGCCAAATCAGACAGTTTGTCGGTACTTCGTATGGCCAATTGCAAATTCATCTTGCCTTGATCGCTCAATTCTTCGTTACGGCTGAGGTCGCTCAACGGGGCCTTAATCAACGTAAGGGGTGTACGGATATCGTGAGCCGTATTGATAAAGAACTGGATTTTCTCCTTGGAAATATTGCTGTCTTTCCGCATCCATAGGAAACGCATGACGGCAAAAATAGCCAATATACCCAAAGCTACATAAATCATCATCGCCCAAACGGTTTGACTGAACGGTGGGGTAATGACAATCTTGACGGCTCTTTCTTCGATGGTGTGCCAATCGTCCAACAGGATGGAACGTATCCGCAACGAATAAGTACCGGGGTCTATATTGGTATAGCGGATGAGGTGCGCTTCGCCTGGTTGGGTCCATTCTTCGTAAAATCCTTCCAGCTTCCAAGAATACAAAATACGCGAAGGGCAATCATAATTGATGGAAGAAACATTCAGTGAAAAAATATTCTGGTCGTGTGACAAAGTTATTTCATCGGTCTCATCAATGACTTTTGTCAACGGAGAACCTTCCATGCCTGGAAGCATCTGCTGATAATGAATGCCGAAATCGGTAAATACCATCTTAGAATGGAACACCCTCGGAAGCTCTACCGTATCCTCCAAAACAACAGCTCCATTACCACTACCGAAAATTATGGCTCCATCCTTAGTGTGTACCCCTGATGCCGTATTGAACTTGGTGGCAAGCAACCCCTGTTCTTGTGTCCAATTCAGGAAAATCCGTTCATCGGTCTTGAAGCACACCAAATCGTTCTCCGTACTGATAATCAGTTCGTTCCTATTATTATTGGGAAGAATGCAATAAATATTGTTGCAGATAAGGGCAGAGTTCAAGGTATAGTAGTTTTCCAACTTCCCGGTCTGATTGTTATATATCCATAATCCGTTCCCGCTGGTACCGATGTATGTCACCTGGTCACTATCCTGATAAATGGTGTTGATGTTTCCTATATCGGAAGACAGATTCACCTGCATCACTTTCTTCTGTTTCTTGTTGAACTTGTACAGACCATTGATGGTACCTATCCACAATTCGTCTTTGTCCTTCGAAGTGATGAACGTAATGGGATATTCCATGGTATAATGTTCCATGGCATACGTCTTGGGATCTATACGTTTCAAGTTATAATAGCCTCCTGCCCATATATAACCTTCTTCATCGCGATAAATGCTCCGGATGTACTTGTCGGGACGGATATTCTTATAGCCTTCTCCTTGGGGAGAGAAATAGTGGGGTACCATGTCTTTTTTATTGATACGGTACATACCCGACATATAGCCACCGGCCAATAAAATACCCGGAGAGGCTTCACAAAGGGAAATAAACACATTGTTTTGTGCCTGTTTGTCTTTTCCGTTACCCGACAACATGCGGGTCCATTTTCGGGTATGTTTGTTATAGCAACAAATTCCATTTCCCGTAGCAAACCAGATATCACCTTCCGAATCTTCGAGGATATAGGTTACCAGGTCACTCACCAATGAGTTGGGATCTTCTTCCGAATGTCTCCACAATTCATACCTGGGATATTTATCGGAATAAACCGTAATTCCTGTAGGGAATACCGCCATCCAAATTCTTCCTTCCGAGTCCTGATAAAGATCCTTGATGATATTTCCGTTCATCTTATTGGAATCAGGATAATTGCCGGAGAAAAACGGAGCCAAAGTTCGGGTACTTACATCCAGTACATATACTCCATTTCCATCGGTAGCAATCAGCACTTCATTCTCCGAATTACGGTAAGGAACGACCGCATTGATGTTCACATCGTTCATGTTACCCAACTTATCGAGGGTTCCCTGCTGAGGATTATAGAGAAAGAAACCGTCCATCAGTGTACCGATAAGCAAAGAACCGGTAGCGCGATGATAGTACAAATGATGTACGACATGAAAATTATTGAGCAAAGAATCCGTACGGACAGCCAACTTATTTCCATCCAACGAAGCCAAATAAATATTGTGATTGGTACCTATGAAATATTGATTTCCTTCTCCTTGTACCATATAAGTTACTTCTTCCTCAATGGGACTCTCCAAGCGATTGAATTCTCCATCGGATATGCGATAGATGTATTGGGAGGTTTTGGTACACATCCATAGATTGTCCTCATTATCCATACGAACGAAAGTAAGTGGCAAACGGGACTTTCCCTTGACAACATTGACAAAATCGAATTTCAATATATATTGGTCGCGCTCCTGATTATACTGAAAAGCCCTACCGTCTTTTCCTAAAGCCCACACCTTTCCTTTTTTGTCGGTTTGCAAAAGATTCAAATTAGGGAATTGTTGCAATATCTGTCCTTCGTCCGTCAGTTTATAGTGTACATATTGCTTTCCGTTGTACTTATCTATTCCTTCGTGGGTAAGGAACCACATGTACCCTCTTCTGTCCTTTTCTACAGAAATGACTCGACGACTACTCAAACCGTTTTGAGTATCCAAATAACGGAAAAGCTGTGCGGATGCAGGAAACATCCATAGAAGTGCTAAGCATAACAGGACGAGAAATCTTCTCATTATCTTATGTTTTTAATGGCATTTCGGTTGCAAAAATCACAAAAAAACGCAAAATGTCAAAACAAGGAACAAATAAAAAAGGTGACATTCCTTACGGATTGCCACCTTTTTAAGATTTTATAACATTAAGAGGATTATTTCTTATGTTGTTCTACCCACTTGCGGGCATTGACAAAGGCTTCGATCCACGGAGTAACCTGATCGTTGCCACGACGTTCTACTGGATAGTATCCGCATTGCCATGGGAAGATGGTACGTTCAGGATGTGGCATAATAGCCAAGTGGCGTCCGTCTTTGCTGGCGATAGCGGCTACACTATACGATGAGCCATTCGGATTGGCAGGATATTCATCATACGAGTACTTAGCCACCACGTTGTATTCATCTTCGGGCAACGGCAAGTTGAACTTACCTTCACCATGAGCTACCCATGTACCAATCTTGAATCCGCTGAGCGAACCGAACATCACACTACGGTTGGTTGGAATAGTCAAGGATACGAAGTTGCTTTCGAACTTGTGTGAATCGTTGTGCTCCATCTTCGCCTTCTTGTCGGCAGGATGTTCAGGGTTGATGAGTCCCAATTCAATCATCAACTGGCAACCGTTACATACACCGAGCGAAAGAGTATCTTCACGGGCATAGAAATTGTCGAGTGCAGCCTTGGCTTTCGGGTTGAAGAGGAAGGCACCTGCCCATCCCTTGGCCGAGCCAAGCACATCGGAATTGGAGAATCCACCACAGAAGGCAATGACATTCACATCTTCCAATGTTTCGCGACCACTGATAAGGTCGGTCATAGTAACGTCTTTCACATCGAATCCGGCCAACCAGAAGGAGTATGCCATTTCGCGTTCAGAGTTGGTACCCTTTTCACGGATAACAGCAGCCTTGAGTCCACTTGGCTCGCGACGGTCGGGATTCAAGCCATATTGTGACAACTTACCGGTAAATTCAGGACCGAAAGCCAATTCAAGCGGTTGTTGCTTGTAGTTTTCAAAACGCTTCTTGGCACATCCGTTGAAGCTTTGCTTGCGGTCGAGCAAGTAGGATGTGGCATACCATACATCGCGCAAATGGTCGATACCGAAGTGGTAAGTCACGCTATCTTTATTAATAAGAAGATGACGTTCGTCGGTCGGCACACCAATCTTGATATAGCCCACACCAGCATCGTCCAGAATCTTCTTTACTCTCGGAGCATTCTTATCAGATACCTGAATGACTACACCCGGATTTTCAGCGAAGAGACACTTCACGATATCAGCGTTCTTCATCTTATCCAAAGTAACTTCGATACCACTTTCGGCATTTCCAAAACACATTTCAAGTAAAGTCGTGATCAAACCTCCGGCTGAGATATCGTGACCGGCCATAATCAAACCTTCTTCTACCAATTGTTGGATAGCCAAGAAAGCATCACGGAAATATTCCGGATTCTTCACGGTAGGAACATCGCTACCTACCTTATTTAATGATTGGGCAAATGCTGAACCGCCCAATTGGAGTGTGTCGAATGAGAAGTCGATGTGGTAGAAACGGCTCTTCGGCTCGTTCTTCATCACCGGCGAAACAATCTTCTTGATGTCGCTCACTTCACCACCTGCCGATACGATGACGGTACCCGGGCTGACAATCTTTTCGCCGTCGGGATACTTCTGTACCATCGACAGGGAGTCCTTGCCGGTCGGCACATTGATCTGCAAGGCACAGCAGAAATCGGACAATGCCTTCACAGCCTTGTACAGACGGGCATCTTCCCCTTCCTGGGCACGGCAAGGCCACATCCAGTTGGCGGAGAGCGATACGCTGTCTAATCCTTCTGCCAACGGAGCCCATACCAAGTTGGTCAATGATTCGCTGACAGACAAGACAGAACCGGCTTCCGGGTCGGCCAAGGCAGCCTGAGGAGCATGGCCGATGGCAGTGGCGATACCCTTGTTGCCACGGTAGTCCAACGTCACGGCACCACAGTCGCTGAGTGGCAACTGCAATTCACCTTGGCATTGCTGACGGGCTACACGGCCGGTCACGCAACGGTCCACCTTGTTGGTCAACCAGTCCTTGCAAGCCACCGCTTCGAGCTGGAGGACACGTTCCACATATTCGTCCAACCGGCTGACATCGTAAGTCACCACATCGTATCTGCGTTCCACGTTCTTGTCAATCATGTATGTCTTCGGTGACGAACCGAACATCTGGTCTACCGCCAAGTCGAACGGACGCACGCCGTCGGCCTGTTCGAAAGCAAAGCGATGGTCGCCGGTCGTCTCGCCCACGGTGTACATCGGAGCGCGTTCGCGTTCTGCAATCTTGCGGACATGCTCGATGGCCTTTTCATCGATGAGCAAGCCCATGCGTTCCTGGCTTTCGTTGGCGATGATTTCCTTCGCACTCAATGTTTCGTCACCGATAGGCAGCTTGTCCATGTGAATCAAGCCACCGCATTCTTCCACCAATTCCGAGAGGCAGTTCACATGACCTGCCGAACCGTGGTCGTGGATGGAAACAATCGGGTTCTCGTCTTCTTCGCAGAGGGCACGCACCACGTTGTAGGCACGCTTCTGCATTTCTGCATTGGCACGCTGCACCGCATTCAGTTCGATGCCCGACGAGTAGCGTCCCGTCTCTACCGACGAAACCGAACCACCACCCAAGCCGATGCGATAGTTGTCACCACCGACTACAACCACCTTGTTGCCTGCTTCCGGAGTGCCCTTCAGGCAGTCGCGCTGAGTACCGT
>CAZJFI010000043.1:0-11811 GCA_964545265.1 uncultured Phocaeicola sp. | reverse complement strand
GATTTCCGAAGTGAAGAAGGTGATTGTATTCGACGAACAAGATCACTACGAAGAAAACGAATTGTACATCGGCGATGTGGTGAAGATGGGAGAGGAGTTCCTGAAGGAACATACACTTGATGAATTCCTGAGTGTGTCAAAATCCATACAGAACGATGATATCGCTACCATTACCTATACCAGCGGTACTACAGCAGACCCGAAAGGGGTAGTGCTTACACATCGTAATTACACTTCGAATGTAGAACAATCATTGACTTTGGTGAATATTGACCAGCATTGGCGTACATTGATTATTTTGCCACTTGACCACTGCTTTGCCCATGTGGTGGGATTCTATATCATGATGTCTTGCGGTGCTGCGGTAGCTACCGTACAAGTAGGACGTACTCCACTCGAATCTCTCAAGAACATTCCGTTGAACATTAAGGAAGTGAAGCCGCACTTCATCCTCAGTGTACCGGCATTGGCCAAGACTTTCAAGAAGAATGTAGAGAACGGCATCCGTGCCAAGGGCGAAACTACCGTTAAACTGTTTAACTTCGGTATGAAGCTCCGCCAAATATATTATGGTGACAGTAACCTCGATTTCAAGGGATGGCGCTATCTGCTCAAACCCCTGGTGGCATTGTTTGACAAGATTATCTTCTCGAAGGTCCGCGAAAACTTCGGTGGTGAATTGAAGTTCTTTATCGGTGGTGGCGCTTTGCTTGACAAGAACTTGCAGAAGTTCTATGTAGGTATCGGCATACCAATGTATCAAGGTTATGGACTTTCTGAAGCTACTCCGGTGCTTTCTTCTAACGGACCTGAAAAATATCGTTTCGGCTCAAGCGGTAAGTTGGTTAAGCCTATCGAACTTAAGATTTGTGATAGCGATGGAAAGGAACTTCCGTTAGGTGAACAAGGTGAAATTGTAGTGAAGGGCGAAAACGTAATGGCCGGCTATTGGAAGAACCCCGAAGCAACAGCTGATACTGTAAAGGACGGATGGCTTTATACCGGTGACTTGGGATACATGTCGAAAGAAGGTTTGCTTTACGTAAAGGGCCGTTTCAAGAGCCTTCTTATCAGTAGTGACGGTGAAAAATATAGTCCGGAAGGTATTGAAGAAGCATTGGTAGGTCAATCCAAATACATTGATCAAGTGATGCTTTACAATAATCAATCACCATACACCATTGCGTTGATAGTACCCAATAAGGATAACTTGAAGCGTAAAGGTTATGATTTGGCTACTGAAGAAGGACGCAAGGATGCCTTGAAGAAGTTGGAAAAAGAACTTAATAAATATAAGAAAGGCGGTGACTTTGAAGGTATGTTCCCCGAACGTTGGTTGCCAAGTACTTTTGGCGTATTGGCAGAACCATTTACAGAACAGAACCAGATGATTAACAGTACAATGAAAATGGTTCGAGGAAAAATTGAAAAGGCCTATTCCGCTCGTATTGATTACTTGTTTACTCCTGAGGGTAAGCAGCTGATGAATCAAGAAAACTTGAATGCATTAAAATAAGATAAGGGGAGTTAATCCCCTTATTTTTTTACATTTTTATCAATTCGCAATTACGTGCCATGACCTATCATGAGAACCAATTTCATACAGAAGGTGTTTTATAGAGTAAGTAAAAATTCATTAAATGATACGGAAATGAAGTATATTTGAATTAATGTTCGTATATTTGTGAAATGTAATTTATAAATGTAGAAAGAATTATGAAGAATTTTTGGAAAATTATATGTTTCGTCATAGTACTCCCTTCTTTGGTTTGTGTATCATGTTCGGATGATGATGACTATAATCGTAATAAAACTCCCATCATTAATCCTACTCCAGGGGAAGAAGAACCAAAAGATACTACTTCACAGAATCCTACGGTCAGCTATTACACTGATCCCAATTACTATGCAGGCTTCTTTGCCTTTAATATAATGAGTGATGTATATTTATGGAAAGACGAAATAGCTTCTTCACTATCGAATTGGATGATGAACGAAGATCCTATAGAGAAAGTGGATGCCATCAGATACAATGAAAATGGAGAATATGTGGACAAGTGGACACAGTTGACCAATGATTATGAAAGTTTCATTGGTGGAGTGGATGGGGTTGTTACCACTACGTATGGCTATGATTTTCTACTTTATTACAAAGATAATACACGTACTACCTTGGTAGCAGTTATTACCTTTGTATATCCTGATAGTCCAGCAAGCAAGGCTGGGTTACATCGTGGTGATGCTATCTTTACTGTTAATGGTCAGGATATAACCCTTAATAATTATGCTGATTTACTCATTTATTCTTCAACTGGTGAATTTGCCATTTTAAATGATAAAGGAGACGGATTGGAAACAATAACGATGAGTGCTGTAAATATGTATGAGAATCCTGTCCTTATGACAAAGGTGTTTGATTGTGATGGTAAGAAAGTAGGATATTTGGCATATTTAAGTTTTACTCTTGATTCTTGCGAAGACTTGATTAAAGCTGCAAAATCCTTTAAGGAACAAGGAGTTACTGAACTTATACTCGACCTTCGCTATAATGGAGGGGGATATGTGATTACTGAACAATTATTGGCCTCGATGTTGGCTCCGCAAGATAAGGTAACCAACAAGGAGGTGTTCCAAACTGAAGTTTATAATAAGGATTACATGGATTATTATAAAAAAGAAGGTGAAGACTTGAATACTTATTTCGAAACGGAATACAATTTTAAGGATCATAACGGCAAGGAACATTCATATTCTACCAAAGATGCTAACATAGGGCTGGATAAAATCTATGCTTTGGTGTCCAGTGGTAGTGCCTCAGCATCCGAATCAGTATTGGTAGGGTTGTTGCCTTATATGAATATTGAAATTATTGGTGAACAGACTCACGGTAAGTATTGTACAGGTTGGATTCTTTCGGCTACTGATTGGTTTGAATTAAATAAGGATTTCTTCAAGGCTGGCGCCGATTATGATGAATATCAAAAGTGGGATACTTATGCCAAGAATTGGGGTATCTATGTAATGGTAAGCCGATATGCGGATAAGAATGGAGATTGTCCTTGTATGCCAAATGGCTTTACTCCTGATGTTGAAGTTGATGATAATCCACAAGAACCTTATGATTTAGGCGATGATCGTGAAGCACTTTTGCGTGTAGCCTTGACACAAGCCGGTTATACCAACTTTACTCCGATAGAGGATAATACGGGAACATCACGTGCTGCCGTCAAAAATATGGGTGTACCGTTTAAAACAGTTTCCCGAAATCCGTTGGATGGAAAGCGTATTCTATTACAACGACCATATAGAACTTGTGATTTGAAACAGCCTCAATAAGCAATAAAGAATCCTCCGGAAGGAGGATTTCTTGTTATTTGCCATATAGTTTGTCAATCAAGTCAGATCGTCCAATCCGTTTTAATTCTTGAATGATGGAGCGTCGTTCTTCAGGTTTGTACCAAAAGAAAAACATACGTTGCGCCAATTTATCCCTTTGGGTCTTAGCTGAAAAAATGGATTGTAAGGTATAGGGATGATAACCTGTATACCAAGCTTCTGTAGCTACTGTCATAGGAGTTGGAGTAAAGTCTTGTACTTGTTCCAAATGAAAATCCAGCCGTTTGGTAATAACGGCCAGTTCTGCCATATCTTCTGGGGTACATCCTGGATGACTACTGATAAAATAGGGAATGATTTGTTGTTTTAAATTCAGTTCTCCATTTATCTTGTCGAATATTTTCTTGAAATCATAGAATTGGGCAAACGGTGGTTTCCGCATGATATTTAGTACTCGGTCGCTGGTGTGCTCGGGAGCTACCTTTAGACGTCCGCTTACATGTTTTGCTATCAGTTCCCGAGTGTATTCCCGAGTACTTTGGTTGATAGCGGTATCCTTGCTTTCATGGAGTAACAAGTCATATCGTATACCGCTTCCGATAAAGCTTTTTTTAATTCCAGGTAATGCATCTACCGCATGATAGATGTCCAGCAATGGACGGTGGTCCGTATTTAAATTGGGACACACCTTCGGATGGATACACGATGGCCGTTTGCATTGATGACATTTTTCTTCATCTTTGCCACGCATGTTATACATGTTGGCACTGGGTCCTCCCAAATCACTCAGATAGCCCTTAAAGTCAGGCATTTCTGTGATAGCTTTAACTTCCCGTAAGATACTTTCCTTGCTACGACTGACGATAAATTTCCCTTGATGTGCAGAAATGGTGCAAAAAGCACATCCGCCAAAGCATCCTCGATGCAAATTAACGGAGAACTTTATCATATCAAAAGCCGGTATTCGTTTCCCTTTATATTTGGGGTGGGGAAGACGTGTATATGGTAGGTCAAACGACATGTCTAATTCTCCTTGTGACATGGGTGGATAAGGAGGATTGACCACTACAGTACAGTTACCCGTCGGTTGAAGGATGCGTGCAGCTTCGTACTTATTTGATTCTTCTTCGATGTATCGGAAGTTTTCGGCTTCCTTTTTCTTGTCGGCCAAACAATCTTCGTGGGAATGTAAATAGATGTCTTCCTTTTGGCTGATACTGGGAGGAATGGCTTGCCGTCCTCTAATTAAATAAACGGTTTGAGGGAGGTCGTGAGGAATGTCCGGACATTCTTTCATTCGTTTACACAATTCGGCAATTGGCTTTTCTCCCATTCCATAAATCAATAAGTCGGCTTCAGAATCAATCAAGATACTCCGTTGTACTTTATCCTGCCAATAATCATAATGGGTTAATCGGCGGAGTGAAGCTTCAATACCTCCTATAATCACAGGAACATCCGGATACAAACGTTTCAGTATTTGTGAATACACGATGGTTGGATATTCAGGACGCATATCGTGCCTACCATCAGGAGTATAGGCATCTTCGCTTCGTAAACGCTTGTTGGCAGTATATTTGTTTACCATACTATCCATGCATCCCGCTGAAATTCCAAAGAACAATCGTGGTTTGCCCAATTTCTTAAAATCACGTAAATCATCACGCCAATTAGGTTGGGGGACAATGGCCACTTTTAAGCCTTGAGCCTCGAGTAACCGACCGATTACAGCTGCACCAAAGGATGGATGGTCTACATAAGCATCTCCACTGAACAAAATAACGTCCAGTTCGTTCCATCCCCGAAGTTCCATTTCCTTCTTGGTGGTAGGTAGCCAATCGGTCAGTCTGTATTCTTTCATTCTTCTTCTTTAACTTCCTGATTCTCCTTTTCCCAACGGATGTATAAAAGAATAAGTTGATGTAAACCAAAGGCTTTCATGTTGTTATGGTAGATTACATCGATGCATAAATCAAGTAATTCCTTGCAATTACCTTCTACAGATGCTATGAGTGAACGAATGTTCAGCTTAAGCTTATCAAGAACAGATTCATCCACGATTCCGTTGCTGTCAATCAGGTGTTGGAAGAGTGCAAAATTTTGAATGGTTTGCAGATTTTCTTCCGAAATTTCCATGCTTCGGGTTCCCGAAGCGTTTGTCTGTATAGTATACATTTTCTTTGAATTATGGTTTATATGACAAAGTTAGGGCTTTTTATGAAATAACGCTTCTTTTCTCTCTATTTTTATTCAAAGAATCCCAATATTGCTTTCATTATTCTGGCCCGTTTTTCTTCACCAACTATGCTTTCCAAAGGAAAACCGAATACGAATGTACGATATTTATCTCCCTTGTAAGCTATGGCTGCACTATAATTACCTGGTGTATAGATAAAGGTTGAATAAGCACCTTTTACCGGAATCAAACAGTCTGGAGCTGGAACTGCATATGTCTTTTCATTAGGGCGGATAGGGAAATTGTAGGTACTTCCTGCACCTTGTACCTCGCCTGTAGTAATGTTTTTCAGACTACCTCCATAGGTGTATTTCAAAATATTTTCTGTAAATAATACTTCTTCGGGACTGTTCATTTCACTACCTATATAAGATCCGCTTATCAATAATCTACCACCGTTATTGCTGTAGTTGGTTAGTTGTTCTTGCATGATTGGGCTGAAAGGTGCTTTTTCTGCTCCACGAATAATGTCAACTATAGGGAAATCGTTTATATTGACAAATCCGCGTTCTATGGCTTTGTTGCTACATGATATAAAGGAATGTCCTCCTGCTGCTTGAATCGCTTTTCCATGAATGAATGGATAATCGAATGTATTTCCAGCTATTAACATTCCTTCCAATTCGTTTCCGCTATACCCCAATCCATCTTCGGTTTCTTTACCTATTCCTTGACGGTTGAAGTTCTGTTGTGCACCACAATAAGCTGGAGTATTAATATAAGGTATACCGATGTCTTCATTTAAATCAAATCCTTGATGAGTTGGTGTGTTAAAAGATGCGGGACCACTTGTACGGTTGAAACTATTGACAATCAATATAGTCCCACGATTTTCTTTTGCATGGTAGGCAGATAGTATTTCTGAAGGGAAACTTTCGCCACCTTCGTTTACGGCTGTTACTTTGAAACTATAGACCAAGCCTGGTTCTGCGTGAAAAGAGTATGAGTTTCGTTCTACATAGGTTCCATTGTCCCAACCTCCATAACCTAATCTTGTATAGACGATATATCCTTTAGGACGGGCGGTTGGCTCCATATTATCAGATGTTCCTTGCCAAGTTAGCAGGAAAGTATTCTTGTTCCCTTCATGTATGGCAAAGTTTTGTATTGGTAATGGTTGCACAACATATTCTTCTTGATGCATGGTAGCTATATATTTTAAGATGGCTTTATATACCGACCTGGCAACGGTAAACTTAAATTCAGGTTCGTGTCCCCATTTCATGTCTGCAAAATTCTGATGGGAGAGAAGTTCCAAAATCATACTCGGTACAGCAGGCAATCGGGTTTCACTATAATTCCTGTTCCACATGCTACGTCTTTTCCAATCAATGCCAAATCGAGAACTTATATCTTTTTGGAGTTGAGTCAGTGTTATATCAACCAAATCACGTGAGGTGTATCGAGATATACCTGCATTCAATTTCTCTTCATTGAAATTCGTTGTGTATATTCCCAATGTTCCTATCAATTCATCTTCCTTGGAAAATCCGGCATCACTATGAAAACCAAGTGTCATTTCAAAAGGAATACCTAATCCGTTTTCTGTCGGATTATATATGGAACCACCACTCAAGTAATTAATCATTCGTCCATGAGTATTGATGTCATCTACATAATCGTTTTTACCTTCAGTACGATTATAAACATCATCAGGCATTCCACTCCATTGGGCATTGTATCGTACACCTTCCAAATAGCGGGGAAGGCCACTGGTTTTTCCTGCACGTTCAATGTTTCCCATACCTCCGCCAAAACGTACTGCATCTGCGCATACCACCCCTTTTTGTTTGCTTTCATTGCTCAATATAACTCTACCATAATCGTTCATCCCTTTGTCAAATTCAAAACTCCCTAAGTATACCCATGTACTTCCACCCATTTGTTGGTTTACTTTAAACTCAGTTACTCCACCTTTATGAAATACTATGTACTTGGCATCGCTTATACTTTTAGGTAGTGTTTGATATGATACGTATACGGCATATTTGCCCGTTTCGGGAATTTGAGGAATCCATTGTGCGATAGCACGATTAGCTTTCTTTTCAGTAGTAGCATATCGTGCCGTCCCTTCTTTGAACGGGTTCTGTCCGTCTTTATAAGTTTGACGATTTTTGGCAAAGCCAGGAATAGAAGTGTTCTTCCACTTTCCTTTCTTACTGTTTTCTTCATAGTAAATGCTTCCAGGCATGTCATTGTCAACTATCACTTCGTTGCGTTGCCAATCACGTTCACGAGGGGTAAATACTATAGCCCCAGCATTTTCGAGCATAGGAATCAGGTAAGGAACCACAAACGATTGAGTAAACAAATCTTCTGTAGTACAAAATAGACGAGGCCGTTGCCATTCCCAACTGTCTTTTTCATTTTTATAATATTTTCCGTGGCTTTGCCATAGAGCTATATGTCGTCTCTCCAAACCTTTACTCGCTTCATATGGGCGTGAAATGTTTTTAGTCCATGGCTTCCCTTTATATTCTTTCTTCCATATTTTATTTTTGTCAGTTTCATTCCTATATATATTGGGAATCAATTCATCTATAGGTTTCCCATCGGCATAGACGGTTATATTGTAATAGTTGACAGGACCGGGTAGGCTCTGTTTTATGGAACGATAAATGTGGGTACAGATTTCGGAAGTAAATGGTTGGTAACCGAAATGTACAGACGGATATACATGAAGCCTTTTCTGAGCATGATTGACTTTGAAAGAATCCAGTTTACAAGTCCCTATGTTGGCATTCGATGTTTGGTAATTGATAAAATAGTTGTTTAACCGTTCTTCGATGGTGGTATCAAGAACTTGTCCCTGCATATGGCCTATGCAGATAAAAAAAGCAAGTATGGATAAAATATGTTTCATCATTTATTGAATTTATGTTTGCGAAGGTATATAATTTTCACCACAGAAAACAAAGATTCCCACAGATTATATATTTTTTTATCTGTGGGAATCGATATGGGTTGAAAGGAAGTGGAATTAAATGATTTCTATACCTTGTTGTTTACAAAGTTCCAATCCTAAGTCTTTTAACTTGAACTTCTGGATTTTTCCACTACCAGTCATTGGAAATTCCTTGACAAAGAAAATGTACTTCGGTATTTTGTAGCGGGCAATTTTACCATCACAGAATTCACGTACATCGAATTCGTTCATTTCCACACCTTCATGAAGGATAATGAATGCACCTACTGCTTCACCGTAACGTTTTGAAGGGATTCCGGCTACTTGTACATCTTTGATACCTTCCAATTGGTAAAGGAATTCTTCGATTTCGCGTGGATAGATGTTTTCACCACCACGAATAATCATATCTTTAATACGGCCTGTAATGCGGTAATTACCATTTTCATCCTTTACACCTAAATCACCTGAATGCAGGAATCCGTTTTCATCAATCACTTCGGCAGTAGCTTCGGGATTCTTGTAATAACCTTTCATGGTGTTATAACCGCGGTTACACATTTCTCCTTGTACACCAATCGGACATTCTTCACCTGTTTCTGGGTCGAGTACCTTTACTTCAGTAAATTCAAAATCACGACCAACGGTGGTACAACGTACTTCAAATGGGTCGTCTATACGAGTATGTGTCATACCTGGGGATGCTTCTGTCAAACCATATACGCTGGTTACTTTCATAAACATCTTTTCTTCTACCTGACGCATCAGTTCGATAGGGCAAAGTGAACCAGCCATAATACCTACACGAAGACTGGACATGTCGAACATGTCGAACATCGGATGATTCAATTCGGCAATGAACATGGTTGGCACTCCATATACAGATGTACATTTTTCCTTATGGATGGATGCCAAAACCACCAATGGGTCGAAACGTTCTACCATGACTTGGGTACATCCGTGGGTAAGGCAGTTCATGGTAGCTAATACTACTCCAAAGCAGTGGAAAAGAGGAACGCATACACAAAGTTTGTCTTCCGAAGTAAACTTCATGTGCTCACCTGTCAAGAAACCATTGTTTGCAATGTTATGATGTGTCAACATTACGCCCTTTGGAAATCCTGTAGTACCTGAGGTATATTGCATATTTACCACATCGTGGCAATTCACCTTCTTCTTAGCTTCTATCAATTCATCGTCATCTATGTTGTTACCCAACAACAAGATTTCTGAAGTATTATACATTCCTCTGTATTTTTCTTGTCCGATATAAATGACATTCTTCATACGAGGGAATCGTTTGCTTTTAAGGTATCCGCGTTGGCAAGTTCTCAATTCGGGCAACATGGTATAAACCATGTTAACGTAGTCATCGCTACCACGGTCACCATTTACGATACACAAGGTGTGCATGTCTGAGTTTTGGCAGAGATATTCCAATTCTGCTTGTTTGTAGTTGGTGTTTACGGTTACAGCCACCGCACCAATCTTGGCACATGCATAAAGGAATGTCAACCAATCGGGTACGTTTCCTGCCCATATCCCTACATGTGTACCTCTTTCCACTCCGATAGAGAGCAGACCTTTGGCCATATTGTCTACACGTTCATTAAACTTACCCCAAGTAAAACGTAGGTTTCTATCTGAATAAACGATGTATTCTTTATCGGGAGTGGTCGTTGCCCAATGCTCTAACCAATCGCCAAGTGTTCTGTTCGATAATTCCATAGGCTGATAAATTAGATAGGTGTATATACTACTGCCAATATTTTAGCAGCCTGACCATTATAACCATGTACGTGATGTGGAACGATAGAATCATAATATATGGTATCGCCTGCTTTGATGATATGGTTCTTTTTGCCATGGTTTACTTCAATGACACCTTCCATTACATAAATAAACTCTTCACCTTCGTGCGAAGAAAGACTATATTCAGTATTGTTAGTAGCTTCAATGTCAACAATGAAAGGTTCCATGTGGCGATCGGATTTTGATTTCGCCAATGATAAGTAGCGCATATGTGTGCGTGTATCCATGGCATTGTTAGAAAAACTGATTGTTTCTTTCGTTTCTTCATCCTTATGGTATACTACAGCACCCATTTCGTCTTGGTCATCAAGAAATGTACCTAAACGAACACCCAAAGCGCGGGCTATTTTAATTAGTGGAGCCAAAGAAGGGATGTCCACATTATTTTCAATACGATTAATTTGTTCTTCAGCAAGTCCTGTACGTTCAGCCAATTCGGCTATGCTGATTTCTTTTGTTTCGCGGAGGGATTTGATTTTTTCTCCTACGATTTTGGTCTGATCCATATAGTAAATGTTAATTTGTTATTTAAAAAATGCAAATTTATAACAAATCAATAGAATAACGATGATTTTTATAAGAAAAAACAAGTGGATACGATTATTTATGTATCCACTTGTTTGATTCATTATATTTTCCCGATTGAAAAGTTCTGGGGAATCTTTCCTTTGAAATCTTTAAAGTATAACTTGATTTCCCGCATATCTTTCTCTATATCACCGCTGGGGTAAATCATTTTTTCTGAATATATGCATTTCTTGGAATAATCAATTCCTATCAGCATAATGGGAATACCGGCACCTACAGCTATGTGATAAAATCCTTTTTTCCAATTGGGATTGGCCTTACGGGTTCCTTCAGGGGTGATGGCCAAATGGAATGTTTTACTTTCTTTGGCTATTTTTATCACCTGATCTACCAATGATGTACGTCGCCCACGATCTACGGCTATACCACCCATCCATCTGAAAAACGATCCCAATGGCCAGAAAAACCATTCTTTCTTCATCATAAAACCTGTTTCTCGTCCAATTGCTCCATAGAACAATTTTCCTATAAACAAGTCCCAATTACTGGTATGGGGTGCAGCGCAAATAATGTATTTATTAATGTCAGGGGTGGTTACTTTTGTTTTCCATCCCAATACTTTATAATAAATAAAACCGAAAAAGGCTTTTTTCATAGGCGTTTAAGCTTTGGCTAATTCTGCAGAAACTTTTTCTACTTCTTTGTTCAAATCTTCGCGTAACTTCTTATAAAAACCTTTTACGTTGCCCGGTTCTGTATGGCTGATTCGTGGAATCAAAGCCAATACATTATGGACTGCTTCAATAACGACTTCACGGTTTACACCTTCTATCAAACTTGCCAGGAATAAGTCACCAGCTATATACTGAATTCTTTTCTTCAAATCTTTTCTGCTTGCCATAATCTTAAAGTTTTAGTTAGTGAATAATCAATTTCGGTTCAAAGATAGCATTTTTATTTGGTTACGTTTTCATATTTGCAAAAAAAGAGCGAA
>CAZJFI010000042.1:0-12035 GCA_964545265.1 uncultured Phocaeicola sp. | reverse complement strand
AGAAACGGTCACGGCCTACCCAAGTAGGATTCTGTGGGTCATAATTAAGGTATTCAGAATAGAGAACATTGATAAAATCGGCTCCACCCATAGCACCGCCTGGATGACCAGACTTAGCTTTTTCTACAGAAGCAGCGGCTAAGATACGGATGTTGTCCGCTGCATGATTCATTACTTTAATATCGTTCATAACTAATAATTTTAAATGTTGAATGCAAATTTAGCTGAATATACGTTTGATTATCCTGTTTTACGTAACAAAAATCTTTTCTGTCGTTTCAGCTTATGCAAATAAAACAATAATTTATTTCTTACATTTAACAGCTGCTTCTTCAATGCCCAAGCCAAGCTTGTAGTTTTCGATATATGCATTGAAACCTGCAACTTCTTCTGCTGTAGGTTTGATTTCAATTCCTGCGTCTCCTGCAAATACAACTTCGTCAAGGAAGTCTGCCAAATTTTGGTTCTTTTCATTATTAACTAAATAAGAACCAAGTAAAGCAATACCCCATGCTCCACCTTCACCAGCAGTTTCCATTACAGAAATAGGGGAGTTGATTGCGGCAGCTAATACTCTTTGGCCTACACCTTTAGTCTTAAACAAACCACCATGACCTGTAATTCTATCTACTCTGATCTTTTCGTCATTGAATAGAATATCATTACCAATCTTTAGTACACCAACAGAAGCATAAAGATGTGAACGCATAAAGTTTGCCAAATTGAATTTGTCATTGGCTGAACGAACAAACAAAGGACGTCCTTCTGCCAAACCTGTAACAGGCTCACCAGAAATGTAGTTGTATGAAATCAAACCACCACAGTCAGCATTGCCTGTAAGTGCATGGTTATAAAGTTTTCCAAACACTTCATTCATATCAACCGGTACTCCTAAAAGTTCTTGATACTCTTTAAACAAATTTACCCATGCATTCAGGTCTGAAGTACAGTTGTTACAGTGTACCATTGCTACCAAACTACCATCAGGAGTAGTTACCATATCAATCATTTCGTAAGGTTTGGACAACTCTTTTTCCAAAACAATCATGGAGAAAGACGAAGTACCAGCCGAAACGTTTCCTGTACGCTGTTTTACAGCATTGGTTGCTACCATGCCAGTACCAGCGTCACCTTCAGGAGGACAAACAGGTACGCCTGCTTTCAAATGACCTGATACGTCAAGTCTTTTGGCCCCTTCTTCTGTTAGATGACCTGCATTTTCACCGGCTACCAATACCTTTGGAAGTATATCGAGCAATTTCCAATCATAGCCCTTTGGAGCTACCAAGTTGTCGAACTTGGCTACCATCTTAGCATCGTATGTCTTAGTTTCAGGGTCAACAGGAATCATACCCGAAGCATCGCCTACTCCTAAAACTCTTTCACCTGTTATTTGCCAATGAATATATCCGGCTAATGTTGTAAGGAAATTGATATCCTTTACATGATCTTCATTGTCAAGTATACATTGATATAAATGTGAAATACTCCAACGCAAAGGAATATTGTATACAAACAATTCAGATAATTCTGCAGCTGCTTTACCTGTATTGGTATTTCTCCATGTACGGAACGGAACCAATATTTCTTCTTTTTCATTGAAAGCCATATAGCCATGCATCATAGCACTTACGCCGATTGCAGCTAATGTTTCAATTTCTGTATCGTAGAGTTCCTTTACATTTTTGCGGAGCTCGGCATAACAATCTTGTAGACCATACCAAATGGCTTCTACTCTATATGTCCACAGTCCATCAACTAATTGGTTTTCCCAAGTGTGGCTACCTTGTGCTATAGGCTTGTTTTCTTGGTCAATCAAAACGGCTTTGATTCGGGTTGAACCGAATTCAATACCTAAAATTGCTTTACCACCTTCAATGGTTGATTTTGCATCTAATTTCATATCTTATATTGAAGTTAAATGTGTTAATGATTATGTATAAAGTTACGCCACCTTATAGAAAAGTGGCGTAACTCCTTAAAATATCAGCAAAGAGCTTTATTCAACATGTAATACACTTCATTCATGCGTAATTCTTTCTTGAATCCGCTAATTGTTGTATCCTTGTTAATCTTTACATATTCGATACCAACCATTTCTGCGAAATCTTCCCAATATTCTTCGTTGATGTCGTATGAGAATGCGCTGTGGTGTGTACCACCTGCGAGAATCCATGCACCGGCGCCAATTTCGAATGTTGGTTGCGGAATCCAAAGAGCAGAAGCTACTGGAAGGTTTGGCATTGGCTTTGGTTCGATACATTCAACTTCTTGAGAAATGAGTCGGAAACGGTTACCAAGGTCAACAACTGTAGCCTTAATACCACGACCTACCTTAGAAGTGAATACAAGACGGGCAGTTTGTTGCTTGCGGATACCGATGCCTAAGAAGTGAACTTCAAGTTTTGGTTTTTCTTCTACAGCGATAAGAGGACATACTTCAAGCATATGACTTTGGAGACAAGAAGAACGGTCACCAGCAAAATTAAGGGTGTAGTCTTCCAAGAATGAACATCCAATAGGCATACCTTGTTGGATAACCCAAAGAGTACGACAGAGACAAGCTGTTTTCCAGTCACCTTCAGCACCAAAACCGATACCTTCGGCCATTAAGCGTTGTGATGCGAGTCCTGGAATTTGGTCGAAACCAACGAAGTTAGGATCGTTGATGTCAGCATCACCGAGGTCGTCAAAGTTTGTGGTGAAAGCTGTAGCTCCTTCATCTTTCAATACACGGCGTAATGCGATTTCAGCTTTAGCAGCATTCTTTACCTTTTCCCAATAAACCTCTTCACCGCTTTCATCTATCTTGATTTCATAGATTTTCTTATATTCTTCAACAAGTTCGTCTGCTTCAGCATCAGTTACTTTCTTGAAATATTCCATCAATGATGATACAGGATAATAATCAACGTGGTAGCCCATGCGTTGTTCAAATTCTACACGGTCACCATCGGTTACAGCTACATTGTTCATGTTCATACCGAACATAAGACAACGAGTGTTTTTAGCATCAGCAACACCTGCAGCTACGCGTGCCCAAATAGCGATCTTTTCTTGTACTTCTTCACTCTTCCAGTAGCCACTAACTACCTTACGAGGAATACGCATACGTGTACAGATATGACCGAATTCGATATCACCATGAGCCGATTGGTTAAGGTTCATGAAATCCATATCTATTGTTTCCCAAGGAATTTCGGCATTGTATTGAGTGTGGAAGTGGAGGAGTGGTTTTTGCAATGCTTGAAGTGCTTTAATCCACATCTTTGCTGGTGAGAATGTATGCATCCATGTAATGATACCAATACATTTTTCATCGTTGTTGGCTGCCTTCATTACAGCTTCAGCTTCTTTAGAAGAATTTGCTGTTCCTTTATAAACAACCTTGATAGGAATGATACCGCTATTATTGAGTCCGTCTACCATTTCTTTTGAGTGGCCATCTACGATTTTTACTGTTTCACCACCATACAAAAGTTGAGCTCCTGTGACGAACCATACTTCATAATTTGAAAATGCTTTTTCCATAATCTTATTTTATTTAAAGGGTTAATATTATTTTGATTGACCATAATAAGCATTAGGACCATGCTTACGGTTAAAATGCTTTTCGATTAATAATGGGTTCATAGTGAGACTTGGGTTGGCAGCAAATGCTATACTTGCCATTTTGGCTACTTGTTCCATTACTACCGCATTATGAACAGCATCGTGTGCATCTTTGCCCCAAGAGAACGGACCGTGATTCTTTACCAGTACACCTGGTGTATGAACTGGATTCATGCCTTCAAAACGTTTTACAATTACGTTACCTGTTTCCAATTCGTATGCACCTTCCACTTCTTCCTTTGTCATGCTGTCTGTACAAGGGATTGCTTCATGGAAATAATCAGCATGTGTTGTACCAATATTAGGTATGTCAAGGCCTGCTTGTGCCCATGCTGTTGCGTATGTAGAATGTGTGTGAACTACACCACCAATTTCAGGGAATGCCTTATACAATACCAAGTGTGTAGGTGTATCGGAAGATGGACGAAGAGTCCCTTCTACAACATTTCCGTCTAAATCAACCACAACCATATCTTCCACTTTCATATCATCATATGATACTCCACTTGGTTTTATGACTACTAAACCTGATTGACGGTCTATGGCAGATACATTACCCCAAGTAAATATTACCAAACCATGCTTTACCAAGTCAAGGTTAGCATGAAATACTTTTTCTTTTAATGCTTCTAACATAATTATACGAGTTTAAATTTAGAATCTTGACGGTATGCCCTGTCATTATATTTATATAAATAGGCACCTCGTTTAGAACCTGTTTTATCGATTTGATCCGTCTTTTCTACGAATTCCATGGTGGCGACCCGTTTTCTAAAGTTTCGTTTGTCCATCTGTTCACCATATATTGCTTCGTATAAGCTCTGCATCTGTGATAAAGTAAACAATTCAGGCAAAAGATTAAATCCTATTGGATTATCCGATGCTTGATGTTTCATTAATTCACGTGCTTGGGTAATCATTTCCGGATGGTCGAATATGAGTGATGGCAATTCATCTATCTTTATCCAAAAGGCATTATGTTTCTCCACCAATTTACGGTCATATTCATCAACTTTTATAAGGGCGTAATAGGCTACAGATATAACACGTTCACCTGGGTCACGTTCAATTTTTCCAAAGGTCCCAACTTGTTGCATGTATACATTTTCCAAACCAGTTAATTCTCGAAGAACACGTTTGGCTGCATCGTCTACACTTTCATCTTGTTGAACGAAACCACCCATTAAGGACCATTCTCCCATGGCAGGTGCAAAATTCCGTTTTAACAGGAGGAGCTTTAGCTCCCCCTCGTCAAAACCGAATATAATGCAATCCACTGATACGTAGAATTTCGGATTGATGTTGTAGTAGGTGGTCATTATAGGTCAGTTCTATAAGGTTTTACCAAAGGAAGATATAAAGGAGAGCTGTGATGGCACAGATACCGAAACTTCCCAAAGTGTATCCCTTGGTGGTAGCAAACAAACTTAAGTTGATAGGAAGAGCTTTTTCATCCTTTTTGTTGTCCAAAGAGTTGCTATAGAGCCATACAGCATTACAGCCAACAAGAACACCGAAGAAGATGAATGCTTGGAAACCTATGTCATTCAAATAAGTACTCCATGATGTCGATGTACCCATGAAAGTCACTACCAAACCGGCAATTACAAACAATGCGCCTGTGCAACCAATAATCTTAGCCCACTTCAACATCTGTTTCTTATCTGCTTCAGCAACGGCTTCTGCGCTAACATATTTCTTATCCATATATGAAATAAGGATGAAGAAACATACCAAAATAATGAAGATATAACCAGCACGTAACTGGAAGGCTACATCGGGCAAGCAAATCTTAAAGATTACACCCATAGGAATTGTAAGAATGGAAGTCCAAATAGCAGCTGTAGCTGATGCGCGTTTCCACAACAATCCCAAACCGAATACTGTGATGATACCCGGATAGATGAATCCTGAATATTCTTGAATGTATTGGAATGCTTGGTCAAGACCACCGAGTAAGGGCTTAACTGCTACTGCAGCGATAACTAATGCTGTAAGAGCTGTCAAACGACCTACGTTCACCAACTTCTTGTCTGTAGCATTTCTGTTGATATACTTCTTGTAAATGTCCATAGTGAACAAAGTAGAAGTAGAGTTGAACATAGATGCCAATGAAGAAATGATGGCTGCAGCTAAGGCGGCAAATGACAAGCCCTTGATACCAGTAGGAGTAAAGTTACGAATCAACCAAGGATAAGCGTCGTCTGAGCGGTTGATAGCACCTTGTAAATCCATATTTGTAAATGTCTCAGGATTTTGCATGATATAATATGCACAGATACCAGGAATAACCACGATAAACGGAATGACAATCTTCAAGAAACCGGCAAATATCAAACCTTTTTTAGCTTCATCTATGCTCTTAGCAGCCAACCCTTTTTGAATAATATATTGGTTGAAACCCCAGTAACCCAAGTTTGTCAACCAAACACCACCTACAACAGCGACAATACCAGGAACATTGGCATATGCATCAGGGTCCATAGATTCCTGAATAATGAGGTGGAAGTGTGGGTCGTTTGCGTGATCACCTGTTGTAAGATCTTTAAAGATAGTGGCAAATGCGCCAAAGGCATCTGTACCTATAACATTGCCAATAGCACCTAATGCAACGAAAGCTGTAATTAATCCACCACCAACGAGGAAGGTTACTTGCATAACGTCTGTCCATGCTACAGAAGCCAAACCACCATAAATAGAGTAGATACCAGCAATAACAAATAGACCGATGATAATGAGCATTTGCATGGAAATCTCCATACCCCATGCATTAACCATTACACCTTGTACACCTAAAATCTGTTCGATTGCCAAAGCTCCTAACCATGCAACTGAAGTAAGGTTAACAAATACATAAAGGAATAACCATAAAATAGAGAATGCAAGACCTACTCCTCCATTATAGCGTTCATAAAGGAATTGTGGAATAGTGAAAATTTTACGGTCAATCATAATAGGTAGAAGGAATTTACCTACTACAATTAATGTTACAGCAGCCATAATTTCATAAGCAGCAATAGCAATACCATCAGCATAGCCAGTACCACTCATACCAATAAACTGTTCTGCAGAAATGTTGGCAGCAATGAGTGAAGCACCTACTGCCCACCAAGTAAGAGTGTTACCAGCCAAGAAATAATCGTTGGCGCTTTTTTCTTTTCCGTCCTTGTCGCGACTTAGAAACAAGCCAAGACCTACAAGAACCACAATGTAAATACCAAAGATGACAAAATCAATGGTTTCAAATCCTGAATTCATTTGAGATTAATTAATTTAAAGTTAGACAATTATTTTTCTACACCAAACTTGTAAATACAATGGCTGGTATATGTTTCACCTGGGGCCAAATATGCATTGCATTCTTCCCATTGCTTGTTAGGAGAGTCTGGATATTTCTGAGTTTCTAAACAGATACCGGTACGTTGGTTGTATACAATACCATGTTTACCCTTAGCAGTTCCATCCAGGAAGTTACCAGAATATACTTGGATACCAGGTTCGTCGGTGTAAACTTCCAAAGTGATTCCTGTAACAGGAGATACCATCTTTACAGCAAGTTGCTCGTCATTACCTTTGGTGTTTAATACCCAGTTGTGATCAAATCCGTTGCCGAATTTAATTTGTTCAAAATCAAAATTATTAATGTCTACGCTAACCTCCTTTGCTGTGGTGAAATCCATTGGAGTACCAGCAACAGGAGCTATTTCACCTGTAGTCATATAAGTATCATCAACAGGGGTATAACCATCAGCGTTTACATAAAGAACATGGTTTATAATTGATGTGGTAGGGTCACCGTTCAAATTGAAATATGAATGGTTGGTCATGTTGATAACAGTCTTCTTGTCTGTTGTAGCCTTATATGCAATGTCAATAGCATTGTCTTCTGTAAGGGTATAAGTTACATCAGCAGTTATATTTCCAGGGAAATTGTTGTCACCATCAGGTGATTTAATAGTTAAAACAATGGTTGTTTCATTGATTTGATTGGCTTCGTAAACTTGATATTGCCAGCCTGTAGGACCACCATGTAAACAATGACCAAAGTTATTTTGTGGTAATTGGATAACTTCGCCGTCAATAGTAATCTTTCCTTGATTGATACGGTTTGCATAACGTCCTATTGAAGCACCGAAATCGCTGGGGATTGTTTGATAATCTTTGATATTGTCAAAGCCCAATACTACATCCTTCATTTCACCATTTTTATCTGGTACCATGACAGATACAATACGTCCACCGAAGTTTGTAACACAAACTTCCATGCCTGCTGCATTTTTCAAAGTGTACAACTTGACAGGTTTAACACTGTCCACTAGAGTCTCAAATTTTGATGGATTCAATCCAGAAAGCGTCAATGCTTCACTTGATTGCTTGGGAGCTCCACAGCTGCTTAGAACTGCCATAACGATTCCGGCACCCAAAAGACTTTTTTTAAAGTTTTTCATGTTGACTTATATACTAATTAGTAATTTTTTAAATATGGTGTAAAAGTAACACTTATTGCAATAACTTGTGTTTTTTTTTATATGTTGTGCAACATGTATAATACATTATATACATAATATAATAACAAAAATAGGATGTGAAGCTTCACATCCTATTTTTGTTATTGAAATGTTATAATCAGCAGAGCTTGCGAGAACCATCACTGATAATTACATCATATACTTTCGGGCTACGACCGAATTTTTCTTTGAAGCGTTCTTTAGCTGTAGTGATGAATGTTTCGTAAAGTTCGTTCTTAACCAGGTTGATTGTACAACCACCAAATCCACCACCCATAACACGTGAACCTGTAACACCGCAGTCGAATGCAATATCATTTAAGAAGTCAAGTTCTTCACAGCTTACTTCATACAATTTGCTCATGCCATAGTGGGTTTCATACATTTTTTGACCAACAGTTTCGTAGTCACCCTTTTCTAAAGCATCACAAACATCAAGTACGCGTTGAATTTCTTCGATAACATATTTGGCACGCATGTAGTCTTCTTCTGAAATTTCGGCCTTTACAGCATCTAACATTTCCATGTTACAATCACGTAAGAATTCAACTTCAGGATGATTCTTTTTGATAGTTGCAACTACATTTTCGCAACTTTCACGGCGTTTGTTGTATGCTGATGATGCAAGTTCATGCTTAACAACAGAGTCAACCAAAACTAAACGATAACCTTCTGGCTTGAATGGGAAATATTGGTATTCCAAAGAACGGCAATCCAAACGGATCAAGCTACCTTCTTTACCAAATACAGATGCAAATTGGTCCATGATACCGCATTTAACGCCACAATAATTGTGCTCTGTAGCCTGGCCAACTTTTGCCAATTCAAATTTATCAATCTTGCCTTCGCCAAAAAGTTCGTTCAATGCATATGCATATGTGCTTTCTAAAGCTGCAGAAGAAGACATACCAGCGCCAAGAGGTACATCACCTGCAAAAGCTGTATTGAAACCTTTTACTTCTACGCCACGCTTAATCATTTCGCGACATACACCGAAAATATATCTTGCCCAACTTGCGCGAGGAGCATCTTCTTCATTCAAACCAAATTCTACATAATCCTTCAAGTCAATAGAATAAGCTTTAACGATATCTGTACCATTAGGCTTGATTTCTGCAATCATACCTTTATCAACTGCACCAGGGAATACAAAACCTCCATTATAATCGGTGTGTTCACCTATAAGATTAATACGTCCTGGAGATGCGTATACTGAACCGGTAGTACCATCAAAATGTTTGATGAAACGACTTCTTACAAAATCTATGTCCATGATATTAAAGTATTTAAAGTTAATATTTTAATTGTTAAATTATTCAACAGGGATGTCTTTGTTTACATTCTTACAGCCTATTTTACTATAGTAAAGAATGTATGCCAACATGGCGATAACCAACCAATAACTAGCTATTGCGCCTACGCTTTGTGCGATTGCATGTTGGATAAGAGGCATGATACCACCACCCACAACCATGGTCATGAAAAGACCGGAAGCTGCAGCTGTATATTTACCTAAACCTTCTACTGCCAAATTGAAGATGCCACCCCACATAATGGATGTACAGATACCACAAATGGCAATGAAGAAACATTTTACCGGAATGTCATGTCCTTTGAACTGAACTGCAACACTTTCCGGCATGAATATTGCGATAACCAACAAAAGAATAGCTACAGAAGAAACAATCGTCATCTGAGTGGATGTAGAAATCTTTCCACTGATAACGCTACTAGCAGCGCGACCAATCATCATTAAGAACCAATATACAGCAGCTAAAGCACCGCCAATAGCTGATGCACCTTCAAAACCCATATTTGCAATGTAGAAATTCAATTCGGCAGGAATACCAATTTCTACACCTACATAAAAGAAGATGGCGATTACTCCCAATACGCAATGACGGAAAGACATTGGGCTATGAGTGAATTTTTCATTCTTAATGTTTTGTTGTGGTTCTGGAATAGCTACTGCAGAGATGATGAAGAATGAAATGGCGAATACACCAATACCGATAAACAAGAGAGGAGCTACATTGCTCATGCTTGTCTTTTCAGAAAGCTGTCCAACCAATACACCTACTAAGAACGGAGTGAGTGTACCTGTGAGTGAATTTAATGTACCACCAATTTGAATGAATTGGTTACCACGATTACCCCCACCACCTAAAATATTAAGCATTGGGTTTACTACAGTGTTCAACATACATACACAGAAACCACAGATAAATGCACCCAACAAATAGATTACCAAATTGAGGGCAACAGCTTGTCCTTGATAGTCAAATGCATGAATGTCAGCACCAAAAATACTAGACAAATATTGTACTAAAAGACCAACTACACCAACACCTAAAGCGATAAGGGCAGTTTTCTTATATCCATATTTTACCAACATTCTACCAGCAGGAATACCCATGAATAAATAAGCGGCAAAATTCATCATGTTACCCATCATACCTGCCCATGGGTAAGTATATCCCCAAATGGTTCCGAAAGGAGCAGCCATATTAGTTACAAAGGAAATCATCGCAAAGATGAAACACATGGTAATAACGGCTACTAAATTACCATTCTTGTTTTGTTGATTCATAATTCTAATGTTTTAAGTTTATAATGGTTAGCTTTATTCTTCAATTCCGAATTTATAGATGGTTACTTGCTTGTATGTATCACCAGGCTTCAATACACAAGATGGAAAATGTCCTTTGTTGGGTGTGTCGGGGAAGTGTTGAGCTTCAAAGCAAATGGCACTTCTTCTTGGGAAAGTAGTTCCATGCCATCCGGCAAAACCTGTATGGAAATTGGCTGTATATACTTGTACACCAGGTTCTGTTGTATAAACTTCTAATGAACGACCACTGATTGGTTCTACGCATTTAGCAGCAAATGTTAATGCATCTTGTTCATGCTTGTTTAATACATAGTTGTGATCATAACCGCTACCATTTACTAATTGTTGGAAAGAATCATCTATACGGCTTCCTACTGAATGAGGAGTGCGGAAATCCATAGGAGTACCTGCTACCGGAGCAATTTCGCCTGTAGTGATAGAAACTTCATTAATAGGAGTGTAATAATCTGCGTTGATAGTTACAATGTTGTTGTCTATTGTTGCTGTTGGATTATCCAAACCTGAAAGGCTGAAAAATGCATGGTGAGTGAGATTAACAAGGGTTTTCTTGTCGGTAGTAGCAGAATAGTCAATGATGAATTCATTGTCATTGCTAAGTGTGTAGATGACAGTAATATCCAAATTACCAGGGAAACCTTCTTCACCGTCTACTGATAGATAGTGAAGCTTTACGCTTTGTGCAGAGAGTTGTTCTGCATCCCAAACACGTGCGTGATACCCTGTTGGCCCGCCGTGAAGAGAATTAGGACCATTGTTCACAGCTAATTTGTATTCTTTACCGTCAAGTTCGAATTTGCCATCAGCTATACGGTTGCCATATCTTCCAATCAATGTGCTAAGATAACCTTCAGGACTGTTAATTACATGGTCGATGCTATCGTGCCCTTGGATGACGTTGGCATACTTGCCATTTTTGTCAGGCATCATGATTGCGAGAACCGCACCACCATAATTGGTTACTGCCATTTCGGCTCCTTTTTCATTCTTGAGAATGAATAAATCTGTTTGTTTACCTTCAATAACTCTCTGGAAATCGGCTCTTTTCAAACCGCAGAGGTTTTCTCCGGCGTCAATTGTGTTTATCATGATAAAAATCTTTTTATATAATATTCTTAAATCTATTGCAAATAAAAAGATTTTCTTTCTTATTTCCCAATTTTTTTTGAAGAAAAAATGGCGGATGCCGATTTTTTCAATTCTGATTAACGAATTTATATCGCATTAGTTTCATTTTCTATATAAAAAGTTAACAAATCTGCCACGATAAAACTACTTCCTCCAAC
>CAZJFI010000041.1:0-12159 GCA_964545265.1 uncultured Phocaeicola sp. | reverse complement strand
AATATACGTTTTTTCTTTAGAAAGTAGATATTGGAGGACACATTTGTTTCAACTCTTGATTTGCATTATCTTTGCACAAGAGTTATATATTCATCCTTTCATTCTTATGATTACCAGATGTTATCTTGAAATAACAAATGTATGCAATCTTGATTGTCTGTTTTGTCCCAAGACTCAGCGGATAAAGCATAGGCTTACGATGGATGAATTTGAAACGTTGACAGATAAGTTGAAAGGATATGTTCGATTCTTGTATTTTCATTTGATGGGAGAACCCTTTCTTCATCCCGATTTGTCACAATTTATCTATGTAGCAAAGGCAAAAGGATTTATACCTGTATTGACAACTAATGGCACGCTTTTGTCGGATGCTGAAGATGTTATTGCTGCTCATCCACATAAAATACAGATTTCTTTGCATTCGCACGAAGGAAATGGAAAGATATTTCCTGAAACCTATATTGAAGAAGTAATGAATTTTGCTCTGAATGCTTCAAATCAGGGAATTATAATAGTTCTTCGTCTTTGGAATGAAGGAGGATATGATTCAACGAATGAACAGATTCTTCAATTAATAGCTCGTTATCAGTCTCAACCCTGGACGAAACGAAATGATGGGTGGAAGTTAGCCGATAACCTTTATGTTGAATTTGATAAGATGTTTGAATGGCCGGATGAAAGTCATGAATTTTATGCCGATGACAATATATTTTGTTATGCACTTCGTAATCAGATAGGAGTATTGGTAGATGGAAGTGTTGTGCCCTGTTGTTTGGATCATGAAGGCGATATGGTATTAGGAAATCTGTTCGATCAATCATTTGAAGAAATAATGGCATCATCTCGTGCATGTTCCATTTATGAGGGCTTTACTAACCATAAAGCAGTAGAATCCATGTGCCAGCGTTGCGGATATGCAGTACTAACCAAACGTTTCCGCCAATAATACGGGCTTGTAGTGTTTCTTCCATTCAACCTTATATACTTTTTGCAAAAAAACAAAGGAATTAATGTTTCTATCTATCTAATTTTTTGTAACTTTGCAAATTAAAATTTGGAGGTGTCTCCAGAAACTTAATCGATTAAGAAAAAACTACATAATATGAGTAAGAAATTTGCAGAACTTTCGCAACTCAACCTTTCGCAGGTAAACAAGGAAGTGTTGGCTAAATGGGATGAGAATGATGTATTCTCTAAAAGTATGACAGAACGTGAAGGATGTCCGTCTTTCGTATTTTACGAAGGTCCTCCTTCAGCAAATGGTATGCCGGGTATTCACCATGTAATGGCACGTACCATTAAGGATACTTTCTGCCGATACAAGACCATGAAGGGATATCAAGTTAAACGTAAAGCAGGATGGGATACCCATGGACTTCCTGTTGAACTTGGTGTGGAAAAAGCATTGGGTATTACTAAGGAAGATATTGGTAAGACTATTTCTGTAGCCGAATATAATGCTGCATGCCGTAAAGACGTAATGAAGTTTACCAAAGAATGGACTGATCTTACTCATAAGATGGGTTATTGGGTAGATTTGGACAATCCATATATTACTTACGATAACCGTTACATTGAAACTCTCTGGTGGCTTTTGAAGCAACTCTACAACAAGGGCTTGCTCTATAAAGGTTACACTATCCAACCGTATTCTCCAGCCGCAGGTACAGGTCTTAGTTCACACGAATTGAATCAACCGGGTTGTTATCGTGATGTGAAGGACACTACTGTTATCGGACAATTCAAGATGAAGAACCCGAAGCCGGAAATGGCAGAATGGGGTACTCCGTATTTTATTGCATGGACAACTACTCCATGGACATTGCCTTCAAACGTGGCTCTTTGTGTGGGTCCGAAGATTGATTATGTAGCCGTTCAGACTTATAATAGTTACTCGGGCGATAAGATGACTGTGGTATTGGCTAAGGCTCTTTTGAATATGCACTTCAATCCAAAAGCAGCAGAACTTGCTCTTGAAGACTACAAGCCGGGTGATAAGCTCGTTCCGTTTAAAGTGGTAGGCGAATATAAGGGTACTGACCTCGTGGGCATGGAATATGAACAACTCCTTCCATGGGTAAAGCCGGTAAGTGTAGATGAAAAAGGCCAGTGGCAAGATGCATCGGCTCAGGCTTTCCGAGTTATCCCAGGTGACTATGTAACAACTGAAGACGGTACAGGTATCGTACATATTGCTCCGACATTTGGTGCGGACGACGCCTTTGTTGCAAAGGCTGCAGGTATCCCATCACTTTTTATGATTAATAAGAAGGGTGAAACTCGTCCGATGGTTGACTTGACCGGTAAGTTCTACCTGATGGAAGAACTCGACGAATCATTCTTGGACGCTTGCGTGAATAAAGAACTTTATAAGGATTATGAAGGTCGTTGGGTGAAGAATGCTTATGATCCTCAGTTCACCGTAGATGGTAAGTATGATGAAAAAGCGGCTCAGCAAGCCGAATCGCTCGATGTTTTCATTTGCATCAACATGAAGGGTGAAAACAAGGCCTTCAAGATTGAAAAGCATGTACACAACTATCCACATTGTTGGCGTACAGACAAACCGGTATTATACTATCCGCTTGATAGTTGGTTTATCCGTTCTACTGCTGCCAAGGAACGCATGATGGAATTGAACAAAACCATTAACTGGAAACCAGAATCAACAGGTACTGGCCGTTTCGGTAAGTGGCTTGAAAACTTGAATGACTGGAACTTGAGCCGTTCTCGTTATTGGGGTACTCCGCTTCCTATTTGGCGTAGTGAAGAAGGCGAAGAACTCTGTATCGGTTCGGTAGAAGAACTTTATAATGAAATTGAAAAAGCTATCGCCGCTGGTTTCATGACCGCGAATCCGTACAAGAAAATGGGCTTCGAACCGGGTGTATATAATAAGGAGAACTACGATAAGATTGATCTTCACCGTCCGTATGTAGATGACATTACTTTGGTATCTGCATCGGGTAAGCCAATGAAACGCGAACTCGACCTTATCGATGTGTGGTTCGATTCGGGTGCTATGCCTTATGCACAGCTTCACTATCCTTTTGAAAACAAGGAAATAGTAGACAATCGTTCTTACTATCCTGCTGATTTCATTGCAGAAGGTGTAGACCAAACTCGTGGTTGGTTCTTTACACTTCATGCTATTGCTACCATGGTATTTGATAGTGTATCTTATAAGAATGTTATTTCAAATGGTTTGGTATTGGATAAGAACGGCAATAAGATGTCCAAGCGTTTGGGCAATGCAGTTGATCCGTTCGGTGCTATCGAACAATATGGTTCAGACCCATTGCGTTGGTATATGATTACTAACGCTTCGCCTTGGGATAACTTGAAGTTCGACGTGGAAGGTGTAATGGAAGTAACTCGCAAGTTCTTCGGTACCCTTCATAATACTTACAAGTTCTTTGCTCCTTATGCAAATCTTGATGGATTTACTTACGCTGAAGCTGAAGTACCTGTAGCTGAACGTCCTGAAATTGACCGTTGGATTTTGTCCGAACTTAATTCATTGATTAAGAATGTTGATGCTTGCTATGCAGATTACGAACCAACTAAGGCAGGCCGATTGATTAATGACTTTGTGAACGATAATCTTTCTAACTGGTATGTTCGTCTTTGTCGTAAACGTTTTTGGGGTACAGGTTACACACAAGATAAACTTGCAGCTTATCAAACGCTTTATATGTGTTTGGAAACAGTTGCGAAGTTGATGGCTCCGATATCACCGTTCTATGCCGATCAAATGTATATGAACTTAGTATCAACTACAGGTCGTGATAATGTTGTATCAGTACACTTGGCCAAGTTCCCAGTATGTGACGAAAGCATTATCGATAAGGAACTCGAAAGTCGTATGCAAATGGCTCAGAAGGTATCGTCTATGGGCTTGGCGCTTCGTAAGAAAATCAACATCATTGTGAAACAACCACTTCAGAAGTTAATGATTCCGGTTGATGCTGTGACTAAAGAACGGTTGGAAGCTGTGAAATCGCTCATTATGAATGAAGTAAACATCAAGGAAATTGATTTTGTTGAAGGTGCTTCGGATATTCTTGTGAAAAAGGTGAAGTGTAACTTCAAGATTATGGGTAAGAAGTTTGGCCCGTTGATGAAGCAAGTAGCTGCCGCTGTTACTACTATGAGTCAAGAACAAATAGCAGAATTGGAAACCAATGGTAAGCTTACTCTTGATTTGAATGGTACACCTGCTGAAATTGAAGCTGGTGAAGTTGAAATCTTCAGTGAAGATATTCCGGGATGGGTAGTGGCTAATGAAGGTACTTTAACCGTAGCACTTGATACTGTAGTGACCGATGAACTTCGTCGCGAAGGTATTGCTCGTGAATTAGTAAGTAAGATTCAAAATATTAGAAAGAGCAGTGGTTTTGAAATTACAGATAAGATTTACATCACTATTTCAAAAAATGCTCAGACAGATGATGCGATAAATGAATATAATACTTATATTTGCAACCAAGTATTGGCTAATAGCTTACAGTTGGCTGATAATGTGGAAGGTACAGAATTAGTATTTGATGAATTTACGCTTTATATAAATGTAGTGAAAGAATAATTAACCTTTAAAAATACATTGTTATGGCTGAAAAGACAAGATACTCTGATGCGGAATTAGAAGAATTTCGAGCCATCATCATGGAAAAACTCGAAGTGGCACAACGTGAATATGATAGACTGAAAAGTACTATTATGAATAAGGATGGAAATAGTGTGGACGATACTTCACCTACTTATAAGATATTGGAAGAAGGTGCAAACACTCTTTCTAAAGAAGAAACGACCCGTTTGGCTGCACGCCAACAAAAATTTATCCAGAACCTTCAAGCGGCTTTAGTTCGTATTGAGAACAAAACCTACGGAATTTGTCGTGAAACAGGCAAATTGATACCTGCTGGACGTCTTCGTGCGGTTCCTCATGCAACTTTGAGTATTGAAGCAAAACAAGCTGGAAGTAAATAATGATGATTTATTGGTCATTCTGAATAGAGATATTATCTTCTGTTCAGAATGACTATTTTTTGTACAAAAACTGAATGATGAAAAAATTACTTTCCAAAGGACAACTCTCAATTCTTATTATATTTTCGGTACTTATCATTGACCAAATTATAAAAATATGGGTAAAGACCAATATGTTTTGGCATGAAAGTATTCGTATAACCGATTGGTTCTTTATCTATTTTACTGAAAATAATGGTATGGCTTTTGGTATGGAAATAATAGGAAAATTATTTCTTACCTCTTTCCGTATTATAGCTGTAGCTTTAATTATTTGGTATTTGATAAAGATAGTGAAGCAAAATTTGAAGACTGGCTATATTGTTTGTATCTCATTGATTTTAGCTGGCGCTATCGGTAATATTATTGATTGTGTGTTTTATGGGGTATTGTTCAGTGAAAGCACACATAGCTCTTTAGCTACTTTTGTACCTATAGGTGAAGGGTATTCTGAATGGTTTTATGGAAAGGTAGTTGATATGTTCTATTTCCCAATCATTGATACAAATTGGCCGGAATGGATGCCTTTTGTTGGGGGAGAACATTTCATATTCTTTAGTCCCATTTTTAATTTAGCCGATGCTGCTATCAGTTGTGGTATTATAGCCTTGATTTTGTTTTATAGTAAATATCTGAATGATAATATGCATCATTCGGCAGAAAAGAATGAAACAGATGCGGATTAATAATTGGCTTATCGGATTATTGTTGAGCTGTTTGATAGTTGGTTGTGGAAAACAAATTCCAAGTGATGTTATCCAACCCAGTCAGATGGAGGATATTTTGTATGATTACCATCTATCTGTAAGTATGACCAATAATCTGAAATCGGATGAATATTATAAGAGAAAAGCTTATCAAGATTATATCTTTCAAAAACATTCGGTAACTGAAGCCGAGTTTGACTCGTCTATGGTTTGGTATACACGTCATACAAGTGAATTGGCTGCTGTCTATTCAAATTTAAGTGAGCGTTTCAAGAAAGACAAACAACGTATTGAAATGTTCTTAAATGCAAGAGGAGAAGAGGAGTTCGTGTCATTACCTGGTGATACTGTTGATGCGTGGCCATATCGTAAATTGTATTGGTTGGCTGATAATCCAATGAATAATTTGTTCGTCTTTGAAATAGAACCAGATACTAATTTCCATCTGAAAGATGCTTTTTTATGGAAAGCCAATTATACCTTTTTATCCGAAGGTAGTGTCATTATGGCTATGAATGTGCAGTATGACAATGACTCTGTTATTGGACAAAGTAAACAAATTGCACGTTCTGGAATGGATAGTATATATTTACATACCGATTCTGCTTATCAAATAAAGAAGATTAACGGTTTCTTTTATTTGTCAGGTGATTCTTTACAGAAGCCTAATGTGCTGATTAATGATGTGTCATTGACTAAGTATCATGCTCCTAATGATTCAATAACCAGCGAACTTCAAGATAGTATAAATGCTTCTACATTGAAGGATTCTATCCATGTACAGCCTCAATCAAAGAATAAGCTGATTGATAAGCCTATAAAATTACAAAGAACGCTACCTAATGAATGACATAAAGAAATTTGCGTGTCATAAGCTCTATTGGAATATAGATTCCTATCAAGGACAGTCAGTTGTTTGTGTCAATGATAGAGGTGAAGTACTTTCTTTTCAATTATTGGATGAAGAAATAAGACAGACTGAATGGATAGGAGGGGTGATTATTCTTTCTCCTATGATAGAGCTGAGTATGGCAAGAGATTTCAATACGTTGCTTTGTGATGCTTTTCGGGTGCAAATAGATTCTCCTTTATATGCATGGCATGTATCACATTTCGATTTTACCAATGGGAATATAAGTTCTCTAAGTACTTTAAGAAAACTACATTGATCGTCTTCTGAATTCAGCACATACAATAGCGGTGGCTATAGCAACATTCAGTGATTCGGATGTCTCTCTTGAAGTAGGATAATTAGGAATGTAAAGTCGTTTATTTATGAGCTGAGACACCTCTTTACTTACTCCATTCCCTTCATTTCCCATGATGATAAGTCCATTTTGGGATAGGTTTTCTCCGTATATATTATTGCCATCAAGAAAAGTTCCATAAATAGGGATTTCTTTTAAAGAAGAAATGAGTGAGGCTAAATCGCAATAATGTAGTTTTACACGTGCCAAAGCGCCCATGGTCGCTTGAATAACCTTTGGGTTAAATACATCTACAGTTCCATGTGAACAGAATATATTCTCAATACCAAACCAATCGGCTAATCGAATGATGGTGCCTAAATTGCCGGGGTCTTGAACATCGTCTAAAGCCAAGCATAAGGAATGTTTCATTATATCTGTTGAAGTTTCATAATGTGGTTGCTCAAATATGGCTAATACATCTTGTGGCGTTTTTAATAAACTGGCGCGAGATAACTCATCGGGTGTTACTTCAATGATTTCATCTGCAATAACTTTAGGGTTCTTTTCTAACCAATTGGGAAGTGCAATGATGAGTTTACAAGGAAAATGTCCTAATAAATCGCCAACTAATTTATGTCCTTCGGCTATAAATACTCCTTCTTCCTTACGATTTTTCTTTAATTCTAATGAGTGGATATATTTAATCTTGTTTTTGCTAAGCATAAATTCATTCAAAATACAATTATTATTGGCAAAGCTAAAAAGATATTTTTAATTTATAGCTATATTTGTAGAAAAATTATGAGAACCATTAAGGTATGATGAAGAGTTTACCACTTTATATATATATTCTTTGTGTATCATTGTTATGCTCTTGTTCCGTCAATAAATTTATTCCTGACGGTAGTTATTTATTGGATGAGGTTAACATTGAATCTGATACAAAAGAAGTAAATCCCTCTCAATTTTCCAGCTATATCCGACAGAATCCTAATGCCAAATGGTTTAATTTGGTAAAAGTTCCCTTACGCATTTATTGTATTTCGGGTAAAGATTCTACCAAACGAATCAATCGTTTTTTTCGGAATATAGGTGATGCTCCTGAAATTTTTGATGAAGAAACCGCTTTGAAATCGCAAATGGAGATAGAAAAAGCGGTAAGGAACATGGGGTATATGCAGGCGAAAGTTAGCATGAACAAACAAATAAAGAAAAAGAAACTGAAACTGACGTACGATATTGTAGCAGGTAATCCCTATATGGTTAAGCATATTGCCTATGATATTAACGACCATTTGATTAGCGGTATGATTGAAGCGGATTCCATCCAATCATATCTGTATGAAGGGATGCCTTTGGATGTGACGATATTGGATAATGAACGTCAACGAATTACCAAGCAACTACAAAATAATGGATATTATAAATTCAATAAGGATTTTATAGTATTTCAAGCTGATACGATAAGGAATTCCCGTCTTGTAGATTTAACGATGAAATTGTTGCCTTATCAGCGTAGGAAAGAAGATTTGCCTACACCTCATCAACGCTATACGATTAGGAATGTTAATTTTTTGGTGGATAATGATATCACTCGTGTTGATAATAGTTTTACGGGATATGATTCTTTACGGTATAAAGATTTCCATATTTATTATAAGGATAAGACTTACCTGCGTCCAGGCACTTTGGTAGACTTTAATTATATTCAACCGCATGAATTGTTTAATGAGCAGGATGTACAGAATACTTATTCGTCAATGGGGCGTTTGCGTGCCTTGAAATATATAAATATACGTTTTGATGAACAGGCAGATAACGGTAATCAATTGGATGCTAATATCCTTTTGACTAAAGGAAAAGATAAATCATTGTCTTTTGAAGTTGAAGGAACAAATTCGGCAGGTGATTTGGGAGCTGCCGCATCTGTTACTTTCCAACACCGTAATTTGTTTAAAGGGTCAGAAACCTTTACGTTTAAGGTACGTGGAGCATATGAGGCGATTACAGGATTGGAAGAGGGTTATGAAAATGATGACTATAAAGAATATGGTATTGAAAGTAGCTTGAATTTCCCGCAATTCATGTTCCCTTTCTTGTCGTCTGAATTTAAGAGTAGAATTAGAGCAACCTCTGAAGTGGGAGCAAAGTTCAATTCTCAATTGAGACCTGAATTTACAAGAACATTGGCTTCGGCATCGTGGAGCTATCGATGGACGGATAAGGTACGTTCCCAGCATCGTATGGATTTATTGGATATTAATTATATTTATGTACCCTGGAAATCCCGGACATTTACTGAATATCTTGAAAACTTGACAGACCGTAATTCAATCTTGATAAAGAGTTATGAAGACCAATTGATAGTAAAGATGGGGTATTCATATACATATAATAGTGCCAATAATCCGCTTGAAGCAAAAAAGCGTAGGAATACATTCTCTATCCGTGTAAATGTTGAAGAATCCGGTAATTTACTATATGTTGCATCTAAATTGGTACACGATAAGCCTAAAGGAAATTCGGGGTATGAAATAGCCAATATACCTTTTGCCCAATATATAAAAGGAGATTTTGATTATGCTCATCATTTCAATATTGACAATCGAAATTCTTTGGTCTTTCATATAGGGATGGGTATAGCATATCCGTATGCAAATTCTCAAATGCTTCCGTTTGAAAAGCGCTATTTCTCAGGTGGTCCCAATAGTGTACGTGGATGGTCGGTACGTTCATTAGGTCCTGGATCTTATAAGGGAGCTGATGGAGGTATGAATTATATCAATCATGCAGGTGATATAAAATTAGATTTTAATATAGAATATCGCACTTATTTGTTTTGGAAATTTCATGGAGCTGCATTTGTTGATGCAGGTAATATATGGAATATACACGAATATGAAGGACAGGAAGAAGGTACATTCCGGATGCAAACCTTTTATAAGCAGCTGGCGGTTGCTTATGGTTTGGGACTTCGTCTTGATTTGGATTACTTGATTCTTCGTTTTGATGGAGGTATGAAAGCGGTTAATCCCATGGAGTCGGGAAAAGACAAGTATCCTTTTTTGCGTCCTCGTATGGGTCGTGATTTTGCTTTCCATTTTGCAGTTGGATATCCTTTCTAAACAATAATATATATAATTATGAATCCCTATACGTTGGAAAAACTAAATGAATTGAAGGAGTGGTTTGATACACATGAACTACCGGTAGATTTACAATTGGATAAATCTACATATATACCCGATTTGAAAGATACGGTGTCGGCCCTTTTGGATCAGGCGTATATATGTTATTCAAACCCTAAGATGCAAGGAGGTATTGTATTGCTCGAAAAAATAAAAAAACATTTGGATAAAGATTAAGAAGATAGTATATGGTGAGGAACAATAGGTTGTGTTAACTGACAAAAAAAAGAGATAACCAAAGTTATCTCTTTTGGTACACTCTCAGGGATTCGAACCCTGGACCCACTGATTAAGAGTCAGTTGCTCTACCAACTGAGCTAAGAGTGCAAATGCAAACTCTCTTTTGGTACACTCTCAGGGATTCGAACCCTGGACCCACTGATTAAGAGTCAGTTGCTCTACCAACTGAGCTAAGAGTGCATCTTTCTGTTTTGCGGTTGCAAAGGTAGGCGTTTTATTTGAATTCACCAAATGTTTTTTGATGTTTTTTTGCCTTTTCATCGAATTTTATTCAAACGTATAAAACTCGGAAGGTGTACTTCGCTTTAAAGCAGCGAGTTGCACATCTTTGCCTATCAATACCCCTTTACTCCTTAATGCAAGTTCTACCGTCTTATAAGCAAGTTCCGGGTGATTATTGTCTTTGCTTAAATGGCAAAGCCAAATATATTTTAAATCTTCATGGATATTTTCCGCTAAGAATTCAGCTGTATCCTTATTGCACATATGGCCGATTTCGCTGGTGATTCTTTCCTTTAAATATTTAGGGTACGGTCCCATGTGTAGCATTTCTTCATCATAGTTGGCTTCTATAATCAAGTAATGGGCTTTGCAGATGTACTTGGCTGCTGTGGGAGTGATGTATCCCATATCCGTCAGGAAAGAGAATACTTTACCGTCTATCTCTATACAATATCCTACATTGTCGGTTCCATCGTGTGGAACTTCAAAAGGGGTAATTTTAAAGTCTTTCAATTCCAGTGGAGTCTCTTTGTATAAATGGCGTACGCTGGTAGAAAGCTTTTCGGTCATGCAATAGCTTTTATTGATACCTTTGTGTGTTTCGGGAGTGGCATAGATGGGGATGCCGTATTTTTCTCCCAATGTTCCTACGGCTTTGATATGGTCTGCATGGTCATGAGTAACCAATACAGCCTGAATCTGGTCAAAATTCAAACCGTATTCTTTTAATACTTTCTTGATGGTACGTACTCCAATACCTGCATCAATGAGTATTCCGTATGTTTCTGTCCCCAAGTAGTAACAGTTTCCACTACTACCGCTTGCAAGACTTAAGAATTTTATTTTCATTCTGTTACTTTCTTATTTTCGTTGGTTGCCGAGTTTTGCCGGCAATAAAGAATCGCAAAGATAATAAAAAGTAAAGGAATACGAATGATAAGACATAAAAAAAGTGGATGTGCGTTTGGCACATCCACTCCGTATTGTTTCCCAATTAGAATTGGAAGAAGTTCTTTGCGTTGTTGTAGCAAATGTCTTCTACCATTTGGTTGAGACGATCCATTTCGCTGGCAGGAATTTCTCCGTTTTCTACATCCTTGCCCAACAAGTTACACAAGGTACGACGGAAATATTCATGACGCGGATAAGAGAGGAATGAACGTGAGTCGGTCAACATACCAACGAAGCGGCTCAACAAACCAAGAACAGACAAAGCGTTCATTTGCTTTTCCATACCGTCCTTCTGATCCAGGAACCACCAGCCGGAACCGAATTGAATCTTTCCGGGAACTGAACCATCTTGGAAGTTACCCAACATAGTAGCGATTACTTCGTTGGCGCAGGGATTCAAGTTATAAAGGATAGTCTTGGTCAACTTGCCGGCTGTATTCAGTTTGTCAAGATACTTGGCCATAGCCTTGGCAGTAGTAAATTCACCGATAGAGTCGAAACCTGTGTCAGGGCCGAGAAGCTTGAACATCTTGGTGTTGTTGTTGCGGATAGCACCGTAGTGGAATTGTTGTGTCCAACCCTTTTCCCAATCCATTTCACCAAAGACAATCATCATGGCCGACTTGAACTTCA